>CAYFJM010000325.1:0-2410 GCA_964343415.1 uncultured Vicinamibacteraceae bacterium
GATACAAAATCCCGATCGGATGCCGCATCAATACTATTCTTGACGACACGCGAAAAACCAAGAGTTTGTGCGAGTGACTGTGTATCGATACTGTAACTTGTACCCGCTACTGCACCCGATCCAAGCGGCATAGCATCAGCTTCGTCTCGAGCAACTTCAAAACGTCCCCAGTCACGCTGAAAAGCTGTGGCATGAGCCAACAAGGCATGCGCCACGAGTACAGGTTGTGCACGGCGAAGGTGAGTATAGGCAGGCACAAGCGTGTCACCAGCTAATGAGGCACGCCCACACAGAACCAAAATTAACCCTTCAAGTTCGACTTGCAACTGGACGATTTGGCGGCGCAAGTAAAGCCTGAGATCAAGTGACACCTGTTCATTTCTCGATCGACCAGTATGGAGACGCCTTCCTAAGTCGCCCAGTCGCTCAATGAGTTGTCGTTCAACAAAAGCGTGAATATCTTCATCAGGACCGTCTACAAATGCTGAATCCGAATGTGCTTCTTCTCGTATAGCATCGAGCGCCGAACAGATCTGGCGAGACTCTTCAACCGACAAAATTCCAGCCGACGCAAGTGCCTCAGTCCAGGCAAGGCTTCCGGTGATGTCATCGTCAAAAAGTTGACGGTCAAACCCAAAAGACGACTGAAACTGAAAAACCTCGTCATCAGGCGCACTATCAAATCGACCGGACCAAAGGTGACGTTCGTCAGCCATGATCAAGTCTCTTGTTCTGCATGTTTTGGAGTCTTCGTTTCAAGCGCACGCCGTTTAACACCAGCATTCTCGACAGGCAAACCAAAAATCTTAATGAAACCTTCCGCCGCTTCGTGATCAAACTGGTCACCCTCGTCATAGGTGGCAAGACCAGTGTCATATAGAGACATCGGAGACTTCCGACCAACCACCCGACAATCTCCCTTAAACAGCTTTGCCCGCACAACACCACTAACGCGCTTCTGTACACTGGCTACGAAAGCATCAATCGACTCACGAGTCACAGAAAACCAAAGCCCGTCGTAAACTAAATCAGCATAAGCCTTGGACAAAGAAGCTTTTAAACGCTCCAAATCTCGAGGAATAACCAGTGCTTCGAGTTCTCGATGCGCCGCATGAAGTACGCATGCTGCTGGTGCCTCATAAATCTCACGAGATTTGATCCCTACCAACCTGTTCTCAACCATATCAATACGCCCGATCCCGTGAGTTCCAGCTATCGTTTCAAGCGAATTGATTAACTCGATCAACGGCATACTTACACCGTTCACCTTAGTAGGTACACCCGACTCAAACTCCACCTCAACATAAGCGGGAACATCCGGAGCTTCCATTGGTGAATTCGTTAATGCATAAATATCTTCCGGCGGCTCCATCCAAGGATCTTCGAGTACGCCACATTCGATAGACCGACCCCAAAGATTTGTATCCGTGCTGTAAGGGTTTTCGACCGACGCTGGAACCGGAATTCCGTGCTGCTGTGCATATTCAATTTCTTCAGGCCTAGTAAGTCCCCACACTCTGGCAGGAGCAACTACCTTGATAGCTGGGTTCAAAGCTCGAGAGGAAACATCCATCCGCACTTGGTCATTCCCCTTACCGGTACAGCCATGCGCGATTATTCCAGCATCTTCCATTTCGGCAATCTCAACAAGCTTCTTCGCAATTAGCGGACGACCGAGCGCCGTTGCTAGTGGATAGCGATTCTCATAAATAGCCCCAGCCTGCAAAGCGGGCACGATATAGTCACGCGCAAATTCTTCCCGCGCGTCGACCACATGCGCACGCACTGCCCCAACAGCCAATGCTCTTTCGCGCACGTCATCAAGTTCCTTACCCTGACCCAAATCAATTGTTACCGTTACGATCTCTGCGTCATATTTATCCGCGAGCCATTTCACCGCTACTGATGTATCCAACCCGCCCGAATATGCCAGCACAATACGTTCCATCCCGATTCACTCCCAAATAGTAAACATCCGACTGTTTATTCCTTTGCCCAACCCTCAAAAAGCCTTGTTACTTCACGTCCCGCCCTCGCGTGCCTTGTAATAACCAAAATTGTGTCGTCACCAGCTACCGTTCCAACAACCTCCGGTAACTCGGCGTTGTCAATCGCCAACGCCAGGGGCTGCGCCTGACTTGGGTCGGTCCGTAACACAAGCAATTGCTGCACTTGGTCGACACGCTGAAGATATTCCACCACCGCCCGTCGCAATCCACCATGCCGTCCACTACGCGTCACTCCAGAAACCCCGGGTCTATCGTAAGCCCCATCACTAGCCCGTTTTACAAGCTCGAGGTCTTTAATATCGCGAGAAATAGTCGCCTGTGTAGCGTTGAAACCGCGTACCCGGAGCCGCCTTCCTAAATCTTCCTGACTACAAATTGCCTCGTGGGAAACAAGATCAAGA
>CAYFJM010000326.1:0-2387 GCA_964343415.1 uncultured Vicinamibacteraceae bacterium
CGGTCCACTGTTTCCGTCGAAATCTCTGAAAGTGCCGAGTACCGAGAACTTGACCAATCGCCGCCAGCAAACGGCCAGTCCTGCTCAGAATACGGGCGGTCGCTGCGAGGTTCTTGCCCGACAAGGCCAACCCCACACATGAAGACACCCATTACGGCAAATACATACTGAAACTTAGTCATCTGGACCCATACTCCTCATCAAAGTGACCCTTCGTTGCAACATATGTTTTCCAGGGTAACAAAACCCATTCTAATCAAGAACTGAAAGCACGCTCTTGCTGAAAGACGATGACCACTCATCCTCCCTCTCCCCGACACAACTATTGTGTAATCAATTACTAGTGGAAGAACTCGTCACAGGGCGGACATCAAACGTCAATATCCAAGAGGGTTTTCAAATTAGCGAGTGAATTCCATATCAGTTACCCATCCGCGTACCGCATACTGATCTGTTTGAAAATCAAACGTGCCACCGACTCTCACATGGGCGTTATTGTAAGCCCAGCCAACGCGAGTTAAGGTCACGGGCACATCAATAACAGCATCAAATACTTCTACGGTTTGGCCAGATATCGATGAAGGACTCGGACCATCAATCGGCAACCCTACGGTAGCCATACCTGACATCGTCCGACGTGGTCCAACAGATCGCACTCGCGCCACAACTAATTCATAGTCTCGCTGCTGCTCAGCCTCTAAGATATTCATGATTTGCTCTTGAGCAGACAGGTTCCCCGCAACAGCCGCATCCCAGATTTCTTTCGCTTTGGCCTCAGCGTCCCCGCGTACGCCTGAAGAAAATCCGCTGGCAACACCGAGTTCTTCCAATACGGTCAACACACGACCTCTAGCTTCACTAGGCAAGTG
This sequence comes from uncultured Vicinamibacteraceae bacterium, assembly GCA_964343415.1. Taxonomy (GTDB): domain Bacteria; phylum Acidobacteriota; class Vicinamibacteria; order Vicinamibacterales; family UBA8438; genus DTWD01. Next base: position 870 of record CAYFJM010000326.1, read on the forward strand.
CTGAAGAAATGACTGAACTCGAACAGTGTCAGATACATCCACCTGAAAAATAGGCTCGTAGTCATCGCTGCTTCCTGTCTCCAAAACAGCCGTATCTGTATCGCCCTGACTCATTTCCAGTTGGAGTTCCGACCGAACCACAAACTGTACCGTTATCCGCGCTGTGCGCTGACCCGGATGTTGCAAAACTGTCAGTAAACCTTGTACTCGGAGCAGTTCTCTCTGTTCGCCACCACTACGTAATGCACCAGGTTTGACCAAAACGAGGGTGTAGGTTCCTGGTAGCAGTTCCGGTAACTTTACTCGAGCATTATGCGTAGACTCACCAAATGGCTTGCTCTCATTTTCACTCACCGCACCAGTAATAAAAATGGGTTCAGGCGACTCATATACTTCGCTGTATGGCACAGATAAGTAGGGCTCAAAATGCGCCTGCATAAAGGACTCAAAATCTCTACCGGTAATGTTGATCTGTTGGGCGCCCTGCACTGCCCTCTCACCGCCCGCACAAGGAACACCTTGACTGCAGTCCGGATGGACCATCGCCGGGGTTGGTGTAACAACAAAAGGTTCAGGCCATTCGTACAACACTTCGCCACGAGGAACTGCTAGAGTAACGGCATACGTATCGGCAGCCATATTTTCTGGCAGTTTGACTTCCGCCCGTGTTGAACTTGCAACGAGCATCTCTACGGTGGTTTCGTAGCCTGGGTTATTTTCTTGGGCTGAAAAATTCAATTGAAGGCCTACCCGTAGATTATTCCCAGTAACTTGCAGCGTGTCCGGTTCGCCGGTGAGCACACGATCCGGCACAAGCGAATTTAGATTCGGTTGCTGCACTGCTTCTATGGTCAAGGCATCCGTCAATCGGCCTAATTCCAATTCCTCATCTAGCAAAACGACATCATACGTGCCAGGTAATAAGTTGGCAGGCAACCTCGCCTCGCCTGCTGTCTGGCTTTCGACAAGAAAAGCCTCAGTATTCTCCGTCCCGACACGGACACGAAGGTTCGGGCGAAGGTTCGTGCCAGTAATGCGTACGCTTCTTGTATCTTCTAGAACCAGTTGTGATGGCGTCACAGATTGAAGCTGAGGGTCAGGCCTACGAAAAAGGACAAACGCACCATAAACAAGTGGAATCAAACCAAAAAGGGTGATGACAACCAAAAGGTCAACAAGATTCACCTTCCCGAAGATACGACCATTCTCGTCTATCAACGTCACAAAAGTTCCATTCCCTCAGGCCACCGCCCCAATCTAAGTTATCAGCGCCACATCAAGTTCTTTCTGAGATGTGAACTTGCTATTGCTTTCGAGGACAGCAGTAACCTCCAACTCGGCATCATCGCTACCACTCCGACGGCACTCAACCAAACAATAAATGGCATCACAGTGTCCCGATGCCGAACCATTGTACCGATGTTTCCACTATTAAGGGCGACCGCCATCGACGACACCAACACCGTCGAAACAAGTAAGAGCGTCACGAGCGGGTCGCGTCGTAGCCCAGCAATCGAA
>CAYFJM010000327.1:0-2384 GCA_964343415.1 uncultured Vicinamibacteraceae bacterium
GAGCGACAGTGCAGAGACAATTGAGCAAGCCGTTCGCCTGCAGGTTGAGGCCGCGCTGTTAGAGGCCGATGTCGTGCTGTGGATTCTCGATGCAAAGGATGGACTGACCGCTGTGGATATAGAGCAGGCCAGGGAGTTGCGTTTGACTGAGCAGCCGGTGGTTCTGGTGATCAATAAAGCCGAAGGTCTAGATTGCGAGGTCGCCCGACTTGAATTTCATGAGTTAGGGATGGGATCACCGGTGGTCATTTCTGCCAGAACGGGCTCGGGTATTGATAGTCTGTGGAAAGTCATCCTCGGCTCTGTCCCTGTGGTGCCGTGGGTAGCCGACAGGGACTCGATGGTACGGATTGCATTCGCGGGTCGCCCAAACGTTGGAAAATCTACGTTGGTGAATGCCTGTGTGGGTGATGATCGGGTCGTTGTAGCAGACGAACCCGGAACGACACGCGATAGTGTGGCGGTGCCCATGGTCTTTCACTCTCAGTCTTTGGTGTTGATTGATACGGCGGGAGTCAGGCGCAAAGCTAAGGTCCGTGAGTCATTGGAGAAATTCTCAGTGGCCAAGACCCTTCAGGCCGTGGCGGAGGCGGATGCCGCGGTGTTAGTCATTGATGCTTGCGAAGGCGTAACGGTACAGGATGCGACTATTGCTGGATTGATTTGTGAACAAGGCAGAGCCATGAGTCTGGTAGTTAATAAGATGGATTCACCGAATGCAGGCCGACGCAGCGACCTCGAGCGGCAAATTGCCCGCGTTTTGCCATTTCTTCCACCTCATCGAACACGTTTCATTTCGGCTCAACGGCGCCAGGGGGTTAAGCGTGTGTTGGGCGATGCTTTGGAAGCTGTCGAATCGGCAGGACGGTCATTATCAACTGCTAAGATCAACAAAACCCTCAATGAGGCGATGGAGCGGCACGCACCGCCACGTCACGGTGGTCGATTGGTTCGGATCAAGTATGGTCACCAAGGGGGCAAAAACCCCCCGATGTTGGTACTTCACGGTAATTTGCTGGAACATTTGTCCGTTAGTTACCGTCGTTATCTGTCAAACTTTTTTATCAAATCGTTCGCTTTGGTCGGCACTCCGCTTCGAATCGAGGTTCGAGTAGCTAATAACCCCTATCGGTCTTGATGAGGCGCTTACGTGCGGCATTATTCAGTTGATGAGTCGGACGTGCTGGCCGACTGGAGTTTAGTTACGGTGGCTTCAAACCAGCCGCGACTAATCTCGGTCTGCACGCGTGCCCCCCGATGAAGTTGTGATGCGTCGGTCACCACGGTGCCGGTGACGGGGTCACGAACGATCGCGTAGCCGCGAGCGACAGTTTCACGAGGGCTAAGCGTCGTTAATTGATTCGCAAGCGATTGGAGTTGATTGCGAGGCTTCTGGGTCAGTTGGATCCCGAGGTAGCGAAGCTGTCGATTGAGTGCATTACATTTGATTTGTGTGTGTTCTATACAGATTAGCGGCGAACAGGTCTCGAGTCGATGTATGCTGGAAAATAAGGAGAACTTGAGGTTGCGTTGGTGCGTGAGGATGGCCGCAGACAAGCGTGAATGCAGGGCGTCAAGCCGTTGTGTGTGTTGTTTAATAACCAACGAAGGATGACGTACTCTGGCGGACAGTGAATCGTGCCGTTGTGCGCAATATTCAAGAGAACGCAATCCGCATCGGTAAATCCGTTGACGAATTGCTATTAATAGTTGGGCTAATTGCTCACCGTTCGGCGCAGCAGCCGCAGCAGCTGCTGTGGGAGTTGCGGCATATTGGTCGGCGGCAAGATCAGACAGCGTCAGGTCGGTTTGGTGACCAATTCCGGTAATGGTTGGGAGCCGGCACTGGCGGATTGCTCGAACCACTGACTCATCATTAAACGCCCACAGATCTTCAAGTGTTCCGCCGCCACGTCCGATGACGACTACGTCACAGTGATCATCGCGTTGCACGAGTCGTAACGCTTTGACGAGACTAGCTGGAGCGGTACTGCCTTGCACGATGGCAGGGTAAAGACGGAGTCCCACCAGAGGATACTGGTGACGGAGAGTAGTCAGCATGTCTCTTAGGGCGGCCCCGGTCTCTGAAGTCACTAACGCGATGTTAGCGGGATATTTGGGGATGGGTTTTTTTAGTTTCGAATCGAAGAGTCCTTCGCTATCGAGTTGGCGTTTGAGTGCTTCGAAGCGTCGCCGCAATTCTCCTTCGCCAGCAGTCTCGATTTGGTTGATGATTAGTTGGAAGTCGCCGCGACTTTCGTATAGCGAGACTTGGGCATGAACAACCACCGCTAACCCGTTTTGCAAGGTTAGACGATTGCGTAGGAGGCGATTTTTAAAAAATGCGCATCGTACCTGCGCGTTAGCGTCCTTGAGGCTGAAAT
>CAYFJM010000328.1:0-2374 GCA_964343415.1 uncultured Vicinamibacteraceae bacterium
TCGTTGCTGCGTCAAAGCGGTTACCTGATCGTTTGACGTTTGTAGGGGGGCATCAATTGGCTGGTGCGCCCCGCGGCGGATTCCAGCATGCTCGAGCCGATCTTTTTCGCGACCGCCCGTGGCTTCTGACACCGTTAGACGATAACACTGGAGAAGCAGTTTTGAAGTTGCAGAAGTTTGTGGTCGGACTTGGGGCGACTCCGCATGTGATCCCACCTGACGAACATGACCGCGTCTTGGCGTTTTTGAGCCACTTGCCACAGATGACAGCGAGCGCACTTATGCATGTCGTCGGTACTTCCATTGGCGAGGAAGGGCTAAGGTTGACGGGACGAGGACTTGCCGACACGACGAGATTGGCATCGAGCCCAGCAGATATTTGGCGGGATATTTTCGCCACGAACGCTGATGATGTGGGTGGCGCGCTTGATATTTTGATAGCAGAGTTGCGTGCGATGAGACTGAATCTGACGGAAGGTGACGACATTGGCCGAGTGTTTGAGTCAGCAGGCGAGTGGCGTGAGGTGTTGTTAGCGGAACACGAGGCCCAGAAGGAAAAAAAATAAAATCACCACATGGGTCTGAACTGATTGCTACAGTGGGTCGAATATTGATCGTAGGTTAATTTATCTGAGATTTTGATTGTAACCGCGCACCTCGATCCGCGTTTGTCCGGACATCACGACGTCATTTCCTTGTTTTAAATGAAGTCTTACGTTGTAACGACCTCCATAGTTGTACGTATGGCGGACTGAATATCTTCGCCTAATTTCACTAACACCTGGCTCATAGGGATCACAATCAAGGGTCTGCTCTGAAGTCGTGTCGTCGCCCCAATCCCATTCTATTTCGAGACAATAGAGCTCTTCATTGTCATCAGGTCCGCCACGGATCTGACCCACAAACAAAATGTCAGCCGGGGCAAAGGCGACCCTTGGTGTTGCGCGAAGTCTAAGTTCGGCATCGTCGTCCTGCCCAAACAGGGTGGCAACAGACGAGAGCGTGAGCACTAGAATCAGCGTGGCCGAGAACATCATAATTTGACGGCGCAGCTGTGTGGGCTTTTCCATCGTAATCCTCTTTTTGTACCTGTTTTCATTTTAGCTCGATATAATCCCGCGATGTCGAATTCTCAGTATCCACAGGTATCTTTCGATATGTCGACCGCCGAGTCGACAACCGTCGATCTATTAATCGTGCCAGTAATTGGTTCGAAGGATGAAGAACTGGAGAGACTTGAAAGCCTTGATGTGTCCGGGCAAGGTGTTATTAAGCGGGCCTTTGAAAGCGGCGAATTTTCTAATGAGAAGGGCCAGACGTTGCTTGCCGGACTGCACGGTGGTGCTTGGAAAGCTAAACGTGCGCTGTTGGTCGGTACGCGTGAGAGGTGTTGGAGCAAGACGAAACATTGCTATCTCGAGGACGGGTTTCGGTATGCGACAGCCGTAGGGGCACGGATGGCAGGAAAGCTGAAAATTGAGACAGCTGGCGTACTCTTACCAGGGGAATTAGTGCGGAGGCGGGATGGTAGAGAGATAAGTGTGCGGAAGGACTGGATCGCCAAGGCGGCGACTGAAGGTATTAGCTACGGAGGGTTTTCTGATAGTCGCTATCGTAAATCAGAGGAGGACGTAGCCAGATCAGTCGCGTATGAATTAGTGTGGTCGGATAGTTGTGCTGTTGAAGATCTCACGGAGTCAATAAGGTGTGGAAACACGATCGGTCGCTCAGTCAACATTGCACGAGAATTTTCGAATGATCCGGCAAATATATTGACACCGAGAGTGTTTGCAGAGCGGGCCGAGTCGTTGTGCAAAGGAAGCGGATTACACACAGAGATTCTCGACGAAGGTGCGATCGAAGGATTGGGCATGGGCCTGCTGCTAGGGGTGGCTAAAGGGAGTGAAGAACCGCCGAGATTACTGGTGATGCGCTACGAACCGTCGGATGGTTCAGATGTAACGCTTGGGTTGGTAGGGAAAGGTGTGACATTTGATAGTGGTGGCATCTCGATTAAGCCAGCAAGTGGAATGGAGCGAATGAAAAGTGATATGTCTGGGGGTGCAGCAGTAATAGGGGCGATGTGTGCGATAGCCCAAATTGGGGCACCGGTACGAGTGATCGGTCTCGTGCCGATGACCGAAAATATGCCGAGTGGGCTCGCGACAAAGCCAGGAGATATATTGACATCTGCAGACGGAACAACAGTGGAGATTATCAATACAGACGCTGAGGGTCGGTTGATTCTCGCGGATGCGCTTTGGTATGCACAGAAGCTCGGAGCGACGCATCTAATTGATGTCGCCACATTAACCGGGGCTTGCGTCGTTGCGCTTGGGAAGGTTGCGAGTGGAATATTCGGTGAGCCACATTC
>CAYFJM010000329.1:0-2373 GCA_964343415.1 uncultured Vicinamibacteraceae bacterium
GATTTCTTCACGCCCAGCCCAATCACCAAGAAAAGTGACATACCGGTAAAGATCAGGTTCCGCCTGAAAGGCCCTGACGGCAAACGGAAAATCATTTTCTTGTCGAAACGCAACACTCTCTTCAATCGCGGCCTCATACTGCGCAATCTGACCAGGCTTAACGTGGACGTCCCGTATTTCAATAAGAATAGGTTGAGCAACTGAAACGGACGCCAGACTCAATAAGAATAAATTGAGAACCGCCAACCTTAATATTTTCGGTTTCATATTTGATTACTCCATTGTCGGCAACACAAAGACCTCAAACGAGCGGAAATTTTAGCCGAAAACTTATCCTCAAAGTAAAAAAAATTAACCCTTCGTGCTCAGGCACTCAGCGCCTGAGTCCGTCTACCGGCCGAACGGCCTGGCAGTCGAATCGCTGACTCCGTGGCCGCCGAACTGATTTACCTATTCCGTTGCCTAGGCGATACGTTCGCATGAACCGCGAACCTTGAAATTGGAGCGAACTACTTCGCCCCAGGTCACCATCGAGTCCTCTGGTCGGTTTCTCCCTAAACAGACGCCGCGCCCGGATCAAACGATCCGGACGCGGCGTGGTCGCCAAATTGCTGGTGACCTGACCAATTCCTAAATCTCTCGCGCTAGTTTGAGAAGCGTGGCTAACCGCATACAGTATTTGTGCCAAGAATGTGAATCCATGCTTGCGCCGTAGCACGACGAACTTCCCGCCGGACAAGTGTCCGTAGCTTACCTTCTGCACAATTGACAGTCAGCCCTTTAGGGGATACATTCAGGGCATAAATTCTTCTTTTTCACGGGTCGTATAGGCCAACTGGCTTAGACCGGCTCCTGGAGGCATTGTGATGCGAAGTGTCACCCTTGGTGTAGCCATTTTTGCAGCGGGAATGCTCCTATTACTTTCTCCTACTTCAGCGGTCGCCCAAGACGCTGACACCACGCCGACATTTGCCAAGGATATAGTTCCTATTTTTCAGAGGAGCTGTCAGACATGTCACCGGCCAAACTCGGTTGCCCCGATGTCGTTTATGACCTACCAGGAAGTACGCCCCTGGGCCCGGTCAATCAAGAATCGCGTGGTGCTGGGCGAGATGCCTCCCTACCGGTACGACCGCCACATCGGTATTCAGGATCTCAAAGACGACCTCCGGCTGAGCGAGTCTGAAATCGAAACGATCGTCCGCTGGGTGGATGAAGGCGTGCCCCTTGGCAACCGTGCCGATCTCCCGGAGCCGCTGTCTTTTCCAGACCTTAATGAATGGGCCTACGAGGATGACTTCGGGCCTCCGGACCTAGTAATCAAGACAAAGCCCTATACCCTGCCTGCCGAAGGCTCTGACGTCTGGTGGCGACCGATCGTACCGAGCGGCCTGACCGAAGACCGATGCATGAGAGCCGTTTCCGTCAGGACAGCGGAAGAGGGGCGCGGTGTCGCGCACCACGCCAATAGTCAGTTGCTCGACTATGACGAGGAAACCAATGAGTGGGTTGAGGTCGAACGACTCTCCGAGTACGCGCTCGGCAAGGCAGGCGAGGTCGTTCCGGAGGACGCCTGTCGTCTCCTCCCAGCTGACTCCATGGTCAGATGGGATGTCCACTACTATCCAAACGGCGAGCGCGTCGAGAATGATGTGATCGAGATGGGTGTCTGGCTCTACCCGAAGGGTCATCAGGAAAAGGCAAAGAATAAACAGGACCTCAAACTGTACTCTCTACTGATGAAAGGCTCCGAGCTTGAACTTCCACCTCACGGTACAGCCATGACCCAGGGTTTCCATTCCTTCGAGACTCCAGTACGGATCGACAGTTTCCAGCCGCACGGTCACTTCCGTCTAGTAGGCAAAACCCTCGAGATCTTCGATCCGAAGACAGGCGACCTGGAAATGGTGAGTTCAGTGTCTGACTGGACCAACGACTGGCATACCAGTCACATCTATGCAGACGACGCTGCACCGCTAGTGCCAGCAGGGTCGGTCCTGGTAATTACTGGTTACTACGACAACACGGCCGCAAACAAGCAAAACCCAGATCCGAATCAATGGGTGGGGAGTGGCGCTCGTTCAGCAGACGAGATGTCGCATGCATGGATCGCCGTAACACATCTCGACGACGAGAGCTACGAGCAACAGTTAGCCGAACGAGAAGCGAAAGAAGCCGCCAAACGGGCAAATAATAACTAGCAGTAACAGCACGGCGACGTGCGGAATGATTTTGTGGCGAAAGAGCCTCTCGATATCGAGAGGCTCTTTCGTTTTTCCTGAGACAACACGTTTTATGGAGGGAATGGCAGTGTTCGGACGACTACTCGCGGGTGGCCTCGTAGCTGCAATGCTCATCAGTTCCCCGTCGCTG
>CAYFJM010000330.1:0-2368 GCA_964343415.1 uncultured Vicinamibacteraceae bacterium
GAGGGCTAATCGCTAAATCCATCTGAGACGCGCCCTTGGGACAGAGCGTGCCGCCATTGATCGGGCTATCGGGGTCTCCCTCTACGTGAATCACCGTATTCTTCGTATTCAAACCGCCACTGCCGTGCACATACGCGATGGTGCCGCAACCGACCGCACAATAGGGACATACCGTTCGGTATTCCTTGGCGTTACGAATCTTGAGTTGCCGAACCGCTGCCTGTGCCTGCCGGAGATCGAATCCAAGGGTACTTGCCGTTACCCCACCCACCACCGTGGCCTTGATAAATGTGCGCCGAGAAATATCCGTAGTCATCGACTGTCTAAGATTGTAACCAATCCTCCCAAACGACAACCGTATAATTCACACGAACTCAGCCCAGCACCAATGCCTACAACGAGTATGATGCTGCAATGTCAGCTTCTCTCCCACTGCCCAATGGTATTCGTGCCGTTCCGGTCAGACGAAATAATGGCGAGATCAACAACGATTACGTCGTTATTGAAGAACCTCTTGAAATTCATCTCAATGGAAAATCAGTTGTCGTTACGATGCGAACACCAGGGCACGACGAAGAATTGGCAGCCGGATTTCTTTATAGCGAACAGCTCATTACGAGCAGACATATCAGCACCATTCAGAGTGTTGCGGGTACTAACACTCCTGACACAACAATTAAGGTCGTACGTTTTTCCGGTGACCGTGTCGAAGTCACTACAGAAACACCTTCTTCCACCGAGACCACAGAACCTGCAGATAGAGCCTTTCGTGCCACAGCGGCCTGCGGGGTGTGTAGCAAAGAGTCATTGAAACAACTGGACACTCTGACCGATCGCCTGCCAGCCATCAGTCCAGTTACAACCGAAACAGACCTTCTTGAATCCTTACCAGACTCCCTCCGTAGCGCACAAGAACTCTTTGAAATCACCGGCGGCATTCATGCGGCAGGAATCTTTTCGATGCAAGGCAAGTTACTATGCCTGCGCGAAGACATCGGACGACACAATGCGGTGGATAAAGTCATCGGCCATTATGTGCTTCAGAATGCCGCTCCACTGCATGATCGGATTCTTGTCGTAAGCGGCCGCGCCGGATTTGAACTCGTCCAAAAAGCCCTAAATGCGGCAATTCCAGTTATGGTGTCTGTCGGCGCTGCCTCGAGCGTTGCCGTTGAGATGGCCACAACAGCAGGAATGACACTGTATACCTTTGCGGGTCGTGGAAGTGGAAACCTGCATGTACCTTCAACGCACGGAACAACTGAAGCTTGAGTCTACAGACGGATCTCCCGTTCCGTCGTAGACGGCAAACTCTGGATAGGGACACACCGGACGCGTCATCGTTGTCTGCCCTGAGGAATCCAGCTTCGACGCGATCAAGCGTTCCGGCGCATCTCCATTTTCGACCCACGTTCGTATCGCCTCAACCCAATCGACCTGGTCAGGACCTGGGCCCCCAGAACAATGCAACACTCCCGGCAACATGTACAGCCTGGCATAATCACGCGACGCAGAATCGCTCACTTCTAATTGCTCATAGTAATCAATAGTGCCAAGCGGGGTTAGAGCCAGGTCAGACCACCCGGTCCAATAGATGATCTTTCCTCCCCTATCTCGGAACACACTCAAATCAGTCTCGGTCGCATCAACCACTGGTGAAATATGTGCGACATCCTCCTGCCACGTTGAAAAATCATAGGTGGTGTAATCCCATGCTGGATCTCCAAAAACAAAATACTTATAAAACTCAGTGCCAAATCCGTACTGGGCATTAGGATTACCGCGCGCGCGCTGGCGCTCAGAAGACACAACCCACGAATCCCACCCCCCCCGATCGCTTTCTCCACCATAGTTAAAGCCAAAGAAAATGGATTCTCCGTTCACAGTTGGCCCGTTGTAGACAGCCTCGATAGCTGCCAATTCTCGCCGCGTGACACACCCATCCCCCTCAACATCATCAGTACATATGAGTAAGTCACTGGGCGAAAAGGAACAGCGCCGAGGGTCCGTCATGACACCATCGGTAACACCATCTTCGGCATCACACGCAGACAAAATGCTTGAACCAAGTAACCCCAGCGTCTCTTCGCGCACAACTGGATCGCCACTGCCGCCATTTGGAAAAATCGCCTGCTGTGCTTGCAGAAATCCCGCTGTGAAAGCGGTCCAGTTATAGGCAGGTGCCGCTGCAACAATCCCATCAAAATCGTCTGGATAACGCTGAGACTCCATCATGGCCTGCCCGCCACCACGGGAACACCCGACAAAATATGAGTAGTCAGCAACACGGCCGTAGTACTCGCTAATGATCGACTTAGCTGCCTCAGCGGTAAGATGGACGGCGCGGTGTCCCCAGTTCATCTGCCGT
>CAYFJM010000331.1:0-2362 GCA_964343415.1 uncultured Vicinamibacteraceae bacterium
GACCGGAAACCAGTGCGGGACCCAATGAACGTGCCGGATTCATAGACGCGCCAGACACCGGCCCACCGAAAATTGCTGCGAGGGTAACCGTCCCACCAATTGCCCAGCCGGCCATATCACCGACTGCACGACTGTCGGTCGCAACAGCCGCAATGACAAACATTAAGAAGAAGGTCAGAACGCTCTCCAACAAGACCGATTGCATCAGGCTTCCCGAAGGACTCGTCGATCCAAGCGCGGCAATAGGACCAAGAATATTAAGGAGGAGCACGCTCGCGACTACCGCTGCAGCCAATTGACCTGCCACATAGAACGGTACCTGCCGCCACGAGAATCGCTTCGTTAGTGCAAACGCTACGGTCACCGCCGGATTGAGATGCGCTCCAGAAATATGACCCGTCGCATAGATCATCGCCATGACAGTAAGACCGAATGTCAACGCAACACCAACGTGGGTCACACTTCCACCCGAGACGGCATTGACCATCACCGCGCCGCACCCCAAAAACACCAGTCCGAATGTTCCGACGAACTCGGCACCAACCTTCCGGGCCAATTGACTACTGGTTGTCCTCTCTGTCGTCAGAGGTATCTTGGCAACGCTACAACTCATAGGTCCTCACTTACTTCAAACGGGAAAGACCACGCACAAAAAGACAGCACGTTACATTTAGTTGAGACAGGTAGCGAGCGATTCCGCGTCAAAATACCTAGAGTTAGGATTGGCTCCTCAGGTTGGACTCGAACCAACAACCCTTCGGTTAACAGCCGAATGCTCTGCCAATTGAGCTACTGAGGAACACTGCCAGCCAGAAATCCTATCATTTCTGGTTCTTCTGGGCATGCGGTCTTACCGACCCAACACCGCCTTTATTCTGCACCAGCAGGCCCAACGTTCCCGCCACGAGCCACGCAACAGCGAAAGTAATCTGCTCCGTTAACGGTGCTACGGGAAATAATTGCGATAAATCTCCTACCGTCACCGCAAGTGCGGCCCGTTGCTGAAAAAGTGCCATCCCACCGACAAGTGCTGTCCAACTACCCCCAAATGCGGTCCCTACAATCAACACCTGCCGTCGCGTCTTCACCGAAATCACAGCCCCTCCAATACTGGTCGCCACAACCAACCAGACATCCGGATCGCCATCAATAAGGAGATGTAATGCAAACACAGCTAGGCTAGCCCCAATTAAGGCAACACCAGCCACCCAAACAATACGCACAAAAGCGGCGCCTACGACTCCACCGCTCAACGTGGCCCCAATCGCCATCCAGGTCTCCAATCCATCAACCAGTAGTGAAGCGATCACAACACCAGCGACAAAGCCATACAGCACTAACAGAGCCCGAAACAACCGATACCCCGAAAACGTCGCAACAAGTCCCCCGCCAAGTAAAATGATGGCGACAGGCAACTGAATCGACAGCGAAGACATCACATGATTATGTCAGTGCTTCGGCCGCCTGTCCCAATCGGATCGGTCACTCATCGATGAACACTTTGCCCACTCGGCCGACACGTCAACGACCCAACGTTGCAGGAGTCCTGATCGCCATTGCCGGATTTGTGTTGTTTGCCTTCTTTGTTAACCGCGTTGGATTCGAAGACGTCACCGCAGGCATCGCCCGTATCGGGTCGGGTTTCTTAGGGATTCTGGTACTTTCAGGAACACGATTCATCCTCCGTGGTGCCGCCTGGCTGCGCTGTTTACCTCCAGGACACGGACTTAGACTCCGAGACATTGTGACCGCCTCTCTAGCTGGCGATGCACTCGGAAATCTCACTCCGCTGAGCATCGCACTAGGCGAACCAGTCAAGGCCCTCTACCTAAAGGACCGGGTACCACTAAGCGACAGCATGCCTGCGCTTGCGGTCGAAACATTGTTCTACACGTTGTCTGTCGTCGTCATCATTGCGGCTGGGGGTACGACGCTTTTTGCGCTCGTTAGCCCACCTGCAATCGAAGGTCTTGTAACCGCCATCCCGATCATGACGCTAGCTGGGCTGGTCATCGGCGTACATTGGATCCTGTGGAACCGTATTCCACTCGCAAGTAAAATTTTGAGGCTTCTAGCCCGTCTTCAGATTGCCTCAACCTTAGTAGCTCGCGTCGAACAATACGTCCTCGATATCGAACAACGCGTACACCGTGATTATCCGAAGGACTGGCCACGCATTATCTCCGTGGCAGCGTTACATCTGACGTTCCATGCACTCGCAATTGCAGAAATTTTTCTGGTGCTATGGCTTATTTCCGATCAGCCCCCAACCATACTCGACGCCTTTATACTTGAAGCAGTCAACCGGTTTATCAACGTGGCATTCAAATTTGTCCCAATGCGAATCGGTGTTGACGAGGCC
>CAYFJM010000332.1:0-2360 GCA_964343415.1 uncultured Vicinamibacteraceae bacterium
CCGATTGTCCTGACGCATGTGTCTGGCCACCTGAGTGCAGTAAATTCATCGGCTCTTGAAGCGAGTAATATCACAGCCGACACAGCCGATCCTACTGACGGACACATTCGCCGTGTCGAGGGTTCGATGCAACCTAATGGCGTTCTGGAGGAAGGGGCGAGCCGGCTACTACGGATTAGCCGTGGTTCAACAGGGACTCCAGACGAAACTGACGCGTTGATTCGTAACTCTATCGATGTGTATACAGCCTATGGAATCACCACCATTCAAGACGGTGGAACCACCACAGAGTTTGTGGAGATGCTTCGTGCTGCCGCGGATCGTGAGATGTTCGACGCGGACGTTGCTGCGTTCGTACGTGTTGGCTCGATGCAGGACATTGATGCTTTACAACACGAGGAGACGTATCGCGATGGTTTTCGCGTGGCGGGTGTTAAGTTCATGCTTGACGGTTCGCCCCAGGGCCGAACAGCCTGGGTCACGGAACCGTATGAGGAAGGACCGGCTGGGGCCGGACCCGACTACCGCGCCTATGGCACGATGGACCCGGTTCTCTACAAAACATGGTCGGCTACGATGATGAGACGTGGCGTGCCGTTCCTCGCTCATGCAAATGGTGATGCAGCAATGGATCTTATGCTGGATGGTGTCGAGGAGGCACTTGTCGACATGGATGTGGCGCCGGATCATCGGTCCGTGATTATTCATGCTCAATTGATGCGCGCTGATCAATTAGACCGCGCCGCCGTGCTAAACGTCATCCCTTCCTTTTTTTCGGCGCACGCGTTCTTTTGGGGTGATTGGCACCGACGAAGTTTTGGTGAGGCCCGAGGCAATAATGTCAGTCCAATCCGCTGGGCGATCGACCGAGGCGTGAAGTTTACTGTGCACAATGACGCCCCCATTGTTCCACCGGACATCATGCGGTTGGTGTCGATCACCGTCAATCGAGAGACCCGCAGCGGTCACGTACTCGGACCTCACCAGCGAGCCACGATTCAAGAGGCATTGCACGCGGTTACGTTGGGGGCGGCGTATCAGTATTTCGAGGAAGACATTAAAGGGTCGGTCGCTACCGGGAAGCAAGCGGACCTGGTGATCCTTGGGGCGAACCCGCTGACGACCGAACCGGACCAACTTGAGCACATTGAGATACTCGAGACGTTCTCTAGGGGACGGTCTGTGTACCAGCGTTGAACCAGGGTCGACTGCTGCTCTTGATGGGTGTCAGGAACCGGTCGACCCAAAACCACTGGTTCCACGAGTCGTGTCGGTCAATTCATCCACCTCCACGACCTCTACCGTCCAGCGTTTCTGGATCACGAGCTGGGCAATACGCATCCCCTGAGTGACGTGGAACGTCGTGGTTCCGTGGTTAATCAGCACAACACCAACTTCACCCCGATAACCTTCGTCAATTGTTCCGGGTGTATTGAGCACGGTGACTGAGTGCTTCAGTGCCAGCCCACTTCTCGGGCGAACCTGTGCTTCAGTTGCCTCAGGGAGTTCAATAGCGATTCCCGTCGGAACCAAGCAGGCCACACCAGGTTCGAGGGCGATATCTGTGCAGGCGTGAAGGTCTAAACCGGCGTCGCCGGGCCGCGCATACGTTGGTGTGATGGCGTCTGGGTTGAGACGTCTGACTCGTAACTCCATGGTGCATGATAACTAGGAAGCTGGAATTGTGGAGATGTTGGAGTCAAATCCAGTACGTTGCGCTTGTTGTTTCCCGCACGCCCCAAAACTGGCAGAATGGCGGGGAAGCGGATGACGAGAAAAGCAGGCTAACTTTAATCCAATGTTGATTGATTTTTCGAAAGATGTAAAGAGTCTTTAGGCAAGAGGTTTACACAAAAGGTGGGATCACTTATAACTCCAAGAACAATCGGGGAAGGAGGCCGGATGCGTCTAACATGTGCATTGGCGGTTCTAAGTGTAGCGATAGTATCTATGTTACCGAGTGCTGCAGCCGAACGATTAGAGCGAATTCAGGCGGCGAGTGACGCGGTGGAGCCATTTCGCGTCATAGGTAATATTTACTATGTTGGTGGCCAGTATGGTTCCTACCTCATCACCACACCGGAGGGGCACATTCTCCACGACACAGGCAGTGCTGATATGCATGAACTCATCGTCTCGAATATCGAGAAGCTTGGGTTCGACGTTCGGGACATCCGTATCATGGTCTCGAGCCACGCGCACTGGGACCACATTGAAGGACACGCGGCTATGAAGCGAGTGACCGGAGCACAGGTTGTTGCGCTTGGCGGTGACGCGGTGGCCCTTCAATCAGGCCAGGATAACTCAGCTATTGGTGCAAGAAACTTTGAGCCTGTCGCGGTGGATCGTGTGATCGAGGA
>CAYFJM010000333.1:0-2329 GCA_964343415.1 uncultured Vicinamibacteraceae bacterium
AACTCGGCCCGTTCGGGAAAACTTTTAAAGCCGGCAATCTGTATATGGTCTAACCGCATGACTCAAAAACCACCCAAGCAAACAAAAAGCCGCACGTGCAGGAAAATTGGAAAACCCGATTATCCTGTCGAGCGGCTGGAAACGCTCCGACTCCGCGATATTATGAACTCGATTAATGTGCAGCAGTCTTTACAAAAAACAAATACGTACGAAACCAAACTACACGTTATGAATGAACCGCCCGATACCACCATCACACCAACGGCAAAATCTTAGCAAGGCACCCATTACACCGGCAAGAAATCTACCTCGCCGATGCAACCACCGAACCAGCTACTCGTAGCTCCAACAATGCTTCTGCTTCATCAAAAACAGTCAGCGCAAATTGAGCCTGTGGATCTTGCAAAAAAAGATTGCGTCGAGCTTCTGCCTCACCAAAAAGATCAGTGTCGATCTCAAAGTGGATCATCGCACGGATAAACTCGATGTCTGATTCAAAAGCGTTGTCATCGACCGTATAGCCATTTTCGGTTACGTGGTTCTTGAATTCATCAAGTAGTCGTTGATCCACCTCAAAACCTCGACTAACGACCTCGCGACCATGTCCCTCAAACGTAACCCGGTCATCTCCCGACGCCGTAAAACGCTGTGCGAAGCTAATAAATTCTCCGCGTGCCTGAAGTATCCGGCCGAATCGAGAAGGGTCAAAGCCTTCGATTGGCCCCGTCACAAAATGGTCTGGTTCGATCCCGCCACCACTATAGACTGCACGACCAGAATCAGTAAGTTTGCGATCAGATGGAGCATGGACAGGGGCCTCTGGTTCACGCAACGAGTACGTCAAATACTCATCAAAAGTACCGTCCCACGGACGTTGTAACATCCGACCGCTCGGCGTAAAGTAGCGAGCAGTTGTCAAACCAAGCCCTGCTCCGTGACTAACTCTATAAATCGACTGGACTAGAGCTTTACCAAAAGTTGTTTCTCCAACAATAAGACCTCTATCATGATCTTGAATTGCCCCCGCTACAATTTCAGACGCACTAGCACTATTCCGATTTACCAAAACAACAAGTGGCTGCTCGGTATAAAGACCTTCGTCACGAGCGTGGTAGTCCTGATCTGAATTGGCAATCCTTCCTCTCGTGTAGACGATCATTTCACCACGAGGCAAAAACTGATTCGATACCTTTATTGCTTGATCAAGCGGACCACCAGGATTACCTCGTAAATCAAGAACGAGTCGAGAAAACCCTATCTCATCCAAATCAGCCAATGCACGAGTTAGTTCTTCGTTGCTTGTTTCAGAAAAATCTCCGAGACGAACATAAGCGGTTTCGTCATCAGCCATAAATGCTGCTTCAACAGTCGCTATTGAGATCTCGTCTCGCTCAACATCCAACGGGATTAGCTCGTTGTAACCATCCCTTCTCATCGACACATTAACGGACGTTCCCTTTGGGCCTCGAAGCAAACCAACTGCTTCGTCACTACTCATTCCAATCGCATTCTTGCCTTCAATTTCTGCAATCACATCACCCCGTCTGATACCGGAACGATACGCTGGAGAACCTTCAAAAAGGCTCATGACTGTTATCGCACCATCAAATACGTTGATCTGTATACCAAGCCCGTAATATCTCCCCTCCTGCCTCTCGCGTAACTGAGCATAGGACCGTGGATCCATAAAGCTCGAGTGAGGGTCTAGAGTTTGCAACATTCCAGAAATTGCACCATATACCAATCGGTCGGTCTCAATCTCATCAACATAATTGGCTTCTACCGCTGCAAGAGCGTTAGCAAAAGCATCATACTGTTGACTTACAGAGTCCTGGCGGGCAAGGACTTGCCCCCCGAACAAACCGCCGACCATCGCAGAAACAACTACTGCACTAACACTTAATGCCAAATACGACAGGCCACGCATGAGCCGGATGGTACCAGATAAGATACTGTACAGCAACAACTTCTGGCGATCTCATAGCCTAATCTTCCTTGACCCTTTATGCGCCTCGTTTCTATAATGAGTCTAGAAACATTCCGCTTCGTTACCGAAATCTGAGGAGTAACTGCCCATGGGTCCAGTCGGCGTGCCAGAGATGATCATCATCCTCGTAATTGCGCTGATCGTCTTCGGGCCTCGAAAATTGCCGGAACTTGGGCGTTCCCTCGGCAAAAGCCTAGGTGAGTTCAAGCGGGCCTCGAACGACTTGAGGAATACCCTTGACGAAGAAATTCGAATCGAGGAAAAACAAAGTGGAAACGATAGTTCCACCGACAAATCAGAAACCAACCAAAAATCAAACAAACCCGCAACAGTCACAGGAGA
>CAYFJM010000334.1:0-2316 GCA_964343415.1 uncultured Vicinamibacteraceae bacterium
GACTCGTCTACTCACCGACTGCCCCTTATGTCTCACGCCACTCTCCTTCGCCCATTCCGCCATTACGTCGCCGCGATAAACGTACCGTCTCGCAACTGTGCGTACGCCTCTCTCAATTCTTGCGGCGTATTCATGACAATCGGCCCACGCCACGCAACAGGTTCTCCAAACGGACTACCCGACACCAACAGAAATCGAACACCCGTCTCGCCAGCCTCAACCATAACCTCGTCACACCGCTCAAACACGACCAAGGTCCGGTTGCTTACCTGATAAACAGGTCCCGCTGTCGGTTTCCTCACGTCTTCCGTCAAGATCGCCTGTGGCTCAGAAGCGTCTCGAAACGCACCAGTTCCAGCAAACACATACGCAAAGAGGTGATGAGAGCGATCGCATGGGATGCGTCTCCGCACTCCAGGCGGGACTGAGACATCCAGATATCTTGGATTGGCGGCAATATGGTCCACAGGACCTCGTCGGCCCCAGAATTCGCCACATACAATGCGAACGTTTGTGCCGTCATCATCCGTGACGTCCGGCACATCGGCAGCAGAAATGTCCTGGTACCGCGGCGCCGTCATTTTCTCGGCCGCCGGGAGATTCGCCCACAACTGAAATCCGTGCATTCGCCCCTCGGCATCTCCATGCGGCATCTCTTGATGCAGAATGCCACTGCCCGCCGTCATCCATTGCACATCGCCAGACCGTAAGGTCCCCTGATTGCCGAGACTGTCGCCATGGTCGACCGTCCCAGCCAAAACGTAGGTGATAGTTTCAATTCCCCGATGCGGATGCCACGGAAACCCCGCGCGATAGTCCTCGGGGTTCTCACTCCGGAAATCGTCAAACAAAAGAAACGGATCGAATGCCCCGGAATCATCAAAACCAAACGCACGCTCCAAACGAACACCAGCTCCTTCCATGGTTGGAAGTGGACGTCTGACTGAAATCACCGGTGTTATCGACACGAAGCCTTTATCTATCTCGATCTCTGGACGTTACAACTCTCGATAAAAAAAATACTCCCGATACGGAACCAGACCATCATCCATTGTCCGTTCTCGTCCATCGGGCTGGAACGCACAGCGCCGAAAAAACGCATGGGCTCGCTCAAACCGTGTATCCGACCACAACTCGACCCGACGCGCACCATGTGCAGTCGCCCACTCGAGCGTCCAATCCATAAGCCGACTACCCCATTCACCGCCGCGCAAGGCCTTATCTAGATACAACCGACGAAGAAAACATACGTCGTGGCGACTATCGTCCGGAACCACCGCGTGAGTTCCACGGATCCGCGCGTCATCGTCCAACACCACAAATGCACCGCCGAGCTGGTCGTAATGACCGGTGATATCCATTAAATCTTGGTCAGCGCCTGTGAGACAAATCTCGTCGCCGTACTCCCTCAGCACGCCATCAATAAGATGGATGACACTCGGACAATCCTGCGAACTAGCAAGGCGGAGTAACACGTGGTCTCAGTTCAAAACGTTCGAACAACACCCTACTCTGACGACACACTCTATTCAAGAGGCCAACAATGATTCAATCTGGCCTTCTCTCTCAGCCCCCCCCCGGCTACCCATATTCGTTGATCGAGCGAATACCAGTAAGCGCACCAGCAACTTCTGGTCGCCGTCAGAAGGCCAGGTCGACTTGTCTCTATACGTAAAGTATTTTAATTTTAACGAATACCATTTCTCGACTAACGAAACACTTTGGAGGTTACGCATGGCGGCATACATGATCACCTATGAATTACCACACGCAAACAGAAACGAAGCCATCAAACGGTTCGTCAGTGGCGAGGCCATGCAAGATCCAGCGGGCGCAAAGACAACCGCCCGGTGGCACGCCGTCGGGGGGAAAATCGGATGGGCCGTGGTTGAAACCGACGACCCTAGTGTCATGACTGCATGGTTACTTCAGTGGACTGACATCATCGACTACGACATTACCCCTGTCGTGAGCGATGAAGGACTCGGTGAGGCTCTGGGAAAAGCCGGGTTAGGTTAAACGCTCCGCTTACGACTGACGGGTGCGTCGCAATTCCTGGCGCGCACCCGTCTTCCTTAGTTTTTGAGATTACGGAGTGTCTTCCGCCCGCGCACCGGCAAGCATATTCGGAATCGCGTAGTTTCCTTCGTGGCAGGCGTATTCGTACACCACATACTCCGGTTCCGCAGTAAGCGGCATCGAAATAGTCCACGGACTTGTGTAGACATTCGGGTCCGTAATGGTGACTGACCACATAATGGTCGTCTCTGACACGCGCTCATAGCGCTCGATCAGGTGCATCGCTCTTGATGTCGG
>CAYFJM010000335.1:0-2305 GCA_964343415.1 uncultured Vicinamibacteraceae bacterium
GAGCGAGGTATTTTTTCAGTTGATGAACTCAAAGCGGCCGTAGATCGAACCGTGACTGTGCCGCCGCCTTACGGACAACAAGTTCGACTCGTCTGTGTCGAACAAACTCATAATTTTGGTGGTGGTGCGGTCTGGCGACTGGATGAATTACGCGCAGTGTCAGACTACGCTCACAAGCACCGAATGCTGGTCCACATGGATGGGGCACGATTGTTGAACGCCTCTGCGGCGACGGGACTTCCTGCGGCGGATTTTTCGGATGTCGTGGACAGTGTCTGGATTGACTTCACGAAGGGACTCGGGGCGCCGATTGGTGCTGTACTCGCGGGAACAAAGGATTTTCTCTGTGAGGCACGCCGTTACAAGCAACTTTTTGGTGGTGCAATGCGCCAGGCAGGCATAGCTGCCGCCGGATGTTTATATGCGCTGGAACATCATGTTGATCGACTGACCGAGGATCACGAACACGCTAAGCTCTTGGCGCGTGAACTGTTGACTGTCAATGGTGTTCATGTACACACACCGATACCGGAGACCAATATGGTGTTTTTCGATGTGCACGCGCTGGGGGTGAGCAACGAACGATTCGTCGACCTAATGGCGGCATCGGGAGTGCGCATGAGTCAAACAGGTCGTGGAATCCGTGCCGTCACACACCTTGATGTTTCGAGACACGGCATTGACCTCGCTCTAAATGTAGTTCGAGAAGTGGCTTCTACTTTAAGTGAAGACAGGACAGATGGAAACGAGTCCACTATCTAGACTGTTAAGTGCTGTCCAAGGACGTACCGAATGATTAGGAGTGATGGTTGTTGCAGTGTGAGGTATATTTACCGTGTGCTCGATAGGTTCGGTGTGGTAATGAAAAGTAAGCCGTGGCATTGGATGTTGGTACACGTGGTGGCAACCGTACTGCTTCTGGCTTCTGGGGCCAGTGCTCAGCCGGGCGATTCATCGTATCGGGCATCGAGAACTTCTGATGGTAACCCCGATCTAAACGGTATTTGGCAGGCGATTGGCTCCGCGCATTGGGACATTGAGCCCCATACTGCTCGTATGGGGCCAGTTGTCGAACTCGGTGCTGTAGGGGCGATTCCGGCGGGACTCGGTGTCGTAGAAGGTGGAGAGATCCCTTACCACCCGGAAGCACTAGTGACGCGAAACGACAATCGTGACAACTGGCTCGAACGGGACCCAGCGGTCAAGTGCTACATGCCTGGAATCCCTCGCGCTACGTATATGCCTTTCCCATTCCAGATTGTTCAAACGCCATCCGCAATAATGTTTGCGTACGAGTACACCTCGTCGACTCGTGCGGTGCGTATGGACCGACCAGGAACGGAGGCAGATCTGCCATCGTGGATGGGATACGGTTTGGGTCGTTGGGAGGGTGAGACATTGGTCGTCGACGTGACGGCGCAGATGCCAGATACGTGGTTCGATAGCTCGGGAAATTTCCATAGTGAGGAACTGGTTGTTGAGGAGCGCTATACGCCGATCAGCCCGAATGCGCTCCTTTATGAGGCAACGATCGAAGACCCGAAAGTTTTCACTCGTCCCTGGAAGATATCGATGCCGCTCTATCGCCGGCTTGAGGAAGATGCGCGAATTCTGGAATTTAAATGTATCCCGTTTGCCGAGGAAGTTATGTTCGGTGAATGGTATAGAAGATGACGTTTTATCAGGAAGCATTGAAGGGGAGTAACTCATGATTGCCCGGATCAAGAAACTGGTTGTCACTACGAGCATTGTTGTTGTGACGGTTGCGGTAGCCACGCCGACTAGCGCTGGCCAAGATCAGAGAACCTCCTGGGGTGATCCGGATTTACGAGGTAGATGGGATTTCCGTTCGTCCACTCCTTTTCAGCGTCCTGAGCGTTTCAGAGACAAAGAGTTTCTCACTGCTGAAGAAGTAGCGGAGTACGAGGCAGAAAGGGCCCAGGCACGCGAGGATCGCATTGCCGGTGTTAACCGCGATGAATATACCGAAAGTCAAAGTGACGTCGACGTTGGTTACAACGCATTTTTTATTGATAACGGTGTGAAGATGTCTGGCACTATGCGGACCTCTCTGATTGTTGATCCACCTGACGGACGACTTCCGGCTTTTACTGAGTCGGGTATTCAGCGGGCGCGGTCGCGATACGAAACCTGGGGAAAGGCACCGGCCACACCGGCCGATCGACCGACCTCGGTTCGTTGCATTACAGGTTTTAACTCCGGTCCCCCGATGACACCGGGGGCATATAACAACATCATGGAGGTCTTCCAGACTGAAGACTACGTGGCAATTTTTACCGAGATG
>CAYFJM010000336.1:0-2300 GCA_964343415.1 uncultured Vicinamibacteraceae bacterium
ATCGAGTCGGCTCTTCCAAGTATTCGGAATGCTCGTCCTGAGGATGAGGGGTTTGTCGAGACGATACAGCGAGGCCTCAAGAACTTTACAGCAGCTCAATACTCGGCGGAGGATGGTCGTGAGAACGAGACATTGAGCGATGATGTCGAACGTTCCATTGAGGTATTGTCCGCCTTACGCCGTCGCACACTTCCCCCGATTTCGACTGTGACGACAGCCCGACGGACACTGCAGCGGTGGGTGAAAAACCGATGGCCGCGCTAGGTGAATTGTTTGCGCTTGTGGCACGAACACTCAGTGAATTGACAGACCTGGGTGGCGGGGCGTTTTCGCTGCTACAGCGCGACACGGCGTTATTGGTGTACGCACTCTTGGTTGGAGTGTGCCTCGCACTTATTTTGTTTCGAAGAATGCGTCGACGCGGAGCCAGGGAAGGCCGTCTTGTTTTACCGGCCGTATTCGGGTCGGCCATGTTTCCAAAGAATCCAGCGGCGCCTCTTCGCCACATTGCCTACGCTTTGTTCTTGCTGGGTGTGATGACGTTTGCGTTTGCGTTGGCGGATCCGCATACCGCGTTGGTTGAGGATGAGGCGTCCTATCCAGGTCATCGCATTACGATGATGATCGATGCGTCACTCAGTATGAATACGGCCTTTGCAACCGAGCAGCTGTCGGCGGGAAATACATTTCTGGCCAATGTGTCAGCCGCTGAATATTTTGTTAAACGGCGGATGGAAGGTCCTTATCAAGATCTTGTCTCGTTGGTGCAGTTTGGTAACGAAGCGTATATCGTGACGCCGTTTACGAATGACTACCAGAACATCCTGCTCAGTATTAGTTTGGTTGGTACCCCAGAAGAATACCGACGGTTTCCTGACCATGGCACGCTCATTATGAAAGCCATTAGTCGAGGCGTGCAGCTATTTCGATCGTTTGATTTTCTTGGGGCGACCGGTAATCTCATCGTTATTTTTAGTGACGGACAAGATACCCATGCGCGGTTTGAGGATGTGACGCTTGACGACATCATGCAGGAAGCGGCGGATAACGAGATTCCTGTCTATTTCATTCGTACCGCTTATGACCAAGAGCTTGGTGACATTATTTCTGACCAGCAATGGAAGTTAGCAGTTGAGCGAACCGGAGGGAAATTTTTTCCCGCTGAAAATGAGGCAGCCATTCTTTCAGCCATTCATGAGATTGACGCGTTGGCCAAGGGGAGAATTCGTGTGAAACGTTATGTTGCCCATGAACCACGATTTCAAGCATTTGCCCTAGCTGCAGTCTTGTTGTGGATGACCGGCTTGGCGATGACTCTCGGGTTTAAACAGTTTCGGAGGTTTGCGTAAATGAGAACCGTTATCAACTATGTTGTTGTGGCTGTGATTCTTGGTGGTGTCGCTGTTGTTGCACTCACAGCGAGCCGCATTGATCGACGTGTTGCACGCGCGGAGCAACAGATGGCGACACTGGAGCTCGATGCGCCGGACACGACCTATGCTGAATTGTCTGAGTATTTAGATTTTGCAGAGTCAATGCCATGGCTCTTTGGTGATACGCGCGCTGACTTAACGGCACGTCGCGTTGCGCTTCGATACTGGCGTGGCGAATTTGCCGGCATTCTTACGGACTACTCTGATACGACATCTGTCGAAATTACGGAAAATCTTCCACTGCAATTTATCGTGGCAAACGCGGCTTACCGCGCTGGTGTGAATGCAGAGGTGGATCGTGAGGATGTTCTGCGAGCGATTGATGGGGCTATCGGCGTGTACCTTGGAGTCCTGCAGGAGAGTCCTGATCATCCAGATGCGGCCTATAACTATGAGTACCTGATCCGACTTCGAGCTGATATCGCGGCGGGGGCAGAGATCCCAATGGGGTCTGTGAATCCGAATGGTCGTGAGGGAGAGTCGCCGGAAGATGGGGCACTGGAAGAAATCAAGATTTATGTGCCGATACAGCAGGATGTTGATCCGGAAATGGATGAATCGCCGACTCTGGGAGCTGGGCAGGGTATCCGCAAGCGGGGATAAGACGTGTCAGCGATACGCTTTGTAGAACCAGGGTTCCTCTGGTTGCTGTCTCTTCCAGTCATCTTACTTGTTGCACTGGCTTACCAATTGTTGCGACGGCGTCAGACCGTTCGTCGTTTGCGCGGTCAGCGCACCGTACCCGTTCACGAGCACTTTACGTTCGCAGGCAGTTTAAGTTTTTGGTTCTTGGTGGTCGTGGCGAGTGCCCTGGTTGTTGTGGCTCTCGCTCGTCCACAGGTGTTGATGTCCGTCACGCAGAGCGCG
>CAYFJM010000337.1:0-2295 GCA_964343415.1 uncultured Vicinamibacteraceae bacterium
AATTACAAGCGCATCGATGTCAGCGACGTTTATTTTTCCAGCGCTTTGGTCAGAGGTGATGACGCGGCCATTAAGGCCTGTGTAATCAGTTGATACAGTGGGCCCAACAAATATAACGTGAGCGCCGGCTTTACGGAGCAGGTTACCGGAACCGAAGGCTTCCTCATCGTCAAAAAGTTCTTCGATGAGAATAGCGATGGACTTGTCTTTGATGCGTGTCATGATTTCGTGTGCGGCATTGTATATCCTCGGTAATATTCATGCCGAATCAAGGGATAAAGGCATCAAGCCCGTGCACCATTCTCCGGTTTTGACGCAGGGCATTTTTTAGGTGGTGAATTGCAGGGTAAAGAGTGACACGTTATTGGTTGGAGGAGGGGGTTTGAATTTGTGGCCGGATGGTGAAATACGTTCGATTACATTTGTTGACCACCAACCAGCAATTATCTCAACTAATTCCGAGAGTTGGTAATTGAATTTAAAGCATTTGTATCTGATGAGACATCTTACGAATTGTCATAGCCAGTGAAAGAGAAATATGACGTTTACAGTTGAAGTGTTGATTAAAGGCAAGGAAGAGGTCGTCGAGAAGAAGATCGACTTTGACGGACCGGAGGCTGGCGCATGGACTGACGAGGACGCACGCCATGTGCTTGAGTTGACGTTACGTACCTTCGATGAGGTTCAGAACCCTGACACTCAAGACCGGTCCGTATCCTTACGTGGGTTTAGCTGGATCGTGACGCCGGTTAGTGAGGGTGTCGTGGTCGCGATTGAGATTCCAAGCGGTGCTGTTGTCGCGGGGCCGTTTAACGCCGATGTTGATATGTTGACGGCAATAATTACGAGAGCGCTCGCTAATACCCAGAGTCCTGAGCGAGTACATTAGTCGAGTAGTATCGGCGCGAATTATTCTTGGACAAATGGCGGTCCGATCAAGAGGCGAGGATCAGCGTTTGCTTTCGGAATTAGTTTTTGTGTCCTGCCGTGTTGATTATCCCCACCATACAGGTTGCCGTCAGTGTCAACTGAGAATGCGTGTATCTCGAGATACCCGGACGGGCCATCGTTCGATACGTTCCACGTATACAAACGGTTTCCATCAAAATCAAGCTTGACCATTTTTAGCGGTCGCAGATCTGAGACCCAGACGGATTCTTCATTCACTATAAGGTCTAAGGGCAGACCAAAACCTGACCACACGGCGATGTGTTCGACCTCGGGGTGGTATTCCCCGGATGCATCATTTGTGAGCCTAAATACTTGGACGCGCCCGTTCGCCCGATCCAGCGCGAAGATACGACCGTCTGGGCCAATGGCTAGGGCATGGATGCCATTGAACTGTCCTGGTCCATCGCCAAAACCACCGAACTCAGACAGATAATTGCCATTACTATCCGTGATGATAATTCTGTGATTATCGAGTCCATCGGCAATGAGTACCCGCCCGTCTGGTAGAAACGCGACGTCTTGCGGTCTGCCAAAATGCGTTTCGTCACTGCCACTGACATTTTTTTCGCCTAAAGTTAGAAGCAATTCACTCCCATCGTTTGATAACACAAAAATCTGATGTCTCGATTCGTTGATTACCCAGACGCGGCGCTCTGGGTCATAAGGACTGATCCGCACGCGGTGGGGGCCAGGGCCATCAGAGTCTTCGCAAAGATGATCCCATTGGTTCCAGACTTCAAGAAGATTGCCATTCCCATCAACGGTCATCAAGCAGTTTTGCCAGGTTCGAAGTTCGGTGTCACGTAGCGCGTTAATGCCGATAGATCCGACATATCCAGCGAATTCTAAGGGGAGCGGGGTTGGTAATTTTGTCTCGCCTCTCTGAGAGATAAAGATACGGTTTGGTGATTCTGCGAACACCCCAGAATTTCCACCGAAAGCGAAGCCTTCAGCGGCAAAGGGCTTATGCCAGCCTTCGACGACATCATATGGACTTGGGCCGGTTGGGCCTAGGTCTTGTGACGACGCCATGGGCACGACTAGGAAAACTAGGCCAAAAACAATAAGAGATGTAAATTGCATCACACCAAAGTCCTTCCTAAGATGAGCCGCTGATAGAGAGAGATTGTCACCAATAAGCACTACAGTATGGAACCGTTTGGTGTTTCTGGCTACTAAAGTTTAGGAAAGTCAGTGAGCAGTGTATACAATAGGTTTTAGCGCAAGGAGGAGTTTGATGAGCGACCAGCGAGTCCGTCTAGTCATTATTTCTACCGTTACGTTTGTGATTTCCGGCTTGTCGATGGCGTCGATCTCGGCTCAGTCGGCGGTTACAGACGTGGG
>CAYFJM010000338.1:0-2280 GCA_964343415.1 uncultured Vicinamibacteraceae bacterium
CGCATTCAAGATGGGTAAGGGATGACACGGTGGAATCTGATGTTAGGTTGCTAGAAGCTCGTTGTCCTTCGAAGTTTGCAATTCGTCGATCGCATTCACATGTTTATCCGTCAATTTCTGAATATCGTCAAGGCCGCGGCGTTCGTCATCCTCGGACAGCTCATGGTTTTTCATGAGAGTTTTGAGTGCGTCGTTTGCGTCGCGCCGAATTTGCCGGATGCTGTTTCGGCCTTCTTCGGCAAGTTTATGGACAAGTCGAGACATTTCTTTTCGGCGTTCTTCCGTCAATGGAGGGACGGGAATACGTATGACCTTTCCGTCGTTACTAGGGTTTAGTCCAAGATTTGCATTACGAATAGCGGTTTCAATACTGGCGATTTGTGAAGGGTCAAATGGTGTGGCAACAATCAAGGTCGACTCGGGTACGGAAAGGCTGGCCACTTGATTTAGTGGCATCTCTGTGCCGTAAGCCTCGACATGAACAGCATCCAAAATGGTAATTGAGGCGCGTCCCGTTCGTACACCGCTCAATTCTCGGCGTACGTGCTCGACGGCGCTGTCCATACGTCGAAGTGCATCGTTATGTGCGGATTCCGGGTCAGTAATCGTGGTCATTGTTTTCTCCGATGTCCATGATCAAGCAGTAACGAGTGAACCAATGGGTTGGCCAAGTACTGCGCGGCGAATATTTCCAGGGGTCGTCAAATTAAACACCACAATTGGCATGCGGTTGTCCATGCACAAAGATACTGCTGTGGCATCCATGACTTTTAGTCCGCGCTCGATAACTTCCAGGTGTGTTAATTGCTCAAGACGTGTTGCGTCTGGATTAGTCATTGGGTCAGAGGTGAAGACACCATCCACTTTTGTGCCCTTGAGAATGACGTCTGCGCGAATCTCGTTGGCTCGCAACGCTGCCGCGGTATCAGTAGTGAAATACGGATTACCGGTTCCGGCTGCGAATACGACCACACGGCCTTTCTCAAGGTGGCGAACGGCACGTCTTCGTACATAGGGTTCTGCGACTTCACGCATTTCAATCGCCGTAACGACGCGCGTTTCTGCGCCATGGCGTTCAAGGGCGTCAGATAGTGCAAGCGCATTCATGACCGTGGCCAGCATTCCCATATAGTCGGCAGTTGCCCGGTCCATTCCCTTGGCACTTGCGGCAAGTCCGCGAAAGATGTTGCCTCCCCCAATGACGATGGCGATCTCAATGCCCTCTTTTTGGATGGTTGCTATTTCATCTGCGAGTTGGTTGGCGACTGTTGGGTCGATTCCGTAGTCATGCCCACCGATAAGCGACTCACCGGAAACCTTAAGCAAGACACGGTGATAGGCAGGCGTTGTCATGAAACTCGACCGAGGAGTGCAAGCGCGCGAACTGGGTTCACGGGTTCACGCGTGCGCTCGTCGGAGGAGATTATAGATCACTCCGAGGACTCACCGACTTTGAATCGCGCGAAGCGGGCGATGGTGATGTTCTCACCAAGTTTGGCGACGGCTGCTGTAACCATAGAGCCAATGGTGGTCTTAGGGTCCCGTATTGAGGGCTGATCGAGTAAGACGATTTGTTCGTAATAACTGTTGATCTTTCCTTCGACGATCTTTTCAATGACCGGAGCAGGTTTATTCGAATCTTCGAATTGTTTGCGATAAATCGTCTTTTCGTTTTCAAGATCAGTGGACGACACATCTTCCCGCCGCACGCACGTTGGATTTGCGGCGGCGATGTGCATTGCGATTTCTTTAACAAGGGCCTGAAAGTCATCCGTGCGCGCAACGAAGTCAGATTCACAGTTTACTTCCACAATTACAGCCACTTGTCCGCCCTGGTGGATGTAATGCCCGATTACGCCTTGCGATGTACTGCGGCCGGCGCGTTTTTCAGCCTTGGCCTGACCCTTTGTACGGAGGACCGTCACAGCCTGATCCAGGTCGCCGTTTGTTTCGGCAAGGGCGGCTTTGCATTCCATAAAGCCGGCACCGGTTTTGTCTCGAAGCGCTTTTACTTGGCTTGCACTGATTTCCATTTCGTTCTCTTTGAATTGTTTCTTCTGTTAGGTGTCGAATGTTATCCGACGGGATTATAGGTAATGATTTAGTCGCGCTACTCTAGGCCGGCGCTGTCGAAGACGGTGCGGGCGTTGCGCCAGTTGCAGGTGTGCCCTCACTGGGTTTTTCGTCAACATCGGTGGCTTCTTTGAGGCCACGACCAGTTATTACGGCGTCGGCTATTCGACTGACGAATAATCGTATCGATCGTAAGGCGTCGTCATT
>CAYFJM010000339.1:0-2256 GCA_964343415.1 uncultured Vicinamibacteraceae bacterium
TATTCGCTGAAAGGAGTACCCCGGGGCTCGAAAAAAGGCTCCGGAGCTAACATTAATATGCGTGGGGCGCGCTTCACATCCGATCCCCGGCGATTGAACGACTTACCGACGTAACTCGACTAGTATCGCAACCGCGCGCCAACAGCGATCTGGACTCCGCCGGCATCAACCGACTGCGTTCCACTGGAGGTAGCCAAATCGACCGATCCACTAGACCAACGTACCATAACGCCAGCGCCAACGCCCATGTTCAAAAAATCCATCAAGTGGTACGTCGCATCAATACCAGCATTCACACCGGTCGCGCTGCCACTGGATGTCTGCGTCGTCAGCGCGGTCATAGTGGCCGTGTTCAACAGACTACCACTGTTCTCAATAGAAATCGGACCTGTGCCGCGACGATGATCGATCGTAAAAAACGACGGACCGGCAAAAACAGCCACGTCAAACTTCTCACTAAACGGTACGAACCAGCTGAATTGCACATGGTACGCAAGATTACTTTGTGAGTAGGCGCTATGCTCATACGTGACATCTTTTCTGGAACGGTTCACGAACAACGGATGCGGAACGGTGCCGGTTGCACTCAATGAACTTGATGTTGCTACCGAAGAAATCGAAAGCCCGGCAGCCACGTTATTCCAGACCCGAGCGCCAAACCCAACGTCAAAGGTCGAGCCCCCAATAGAAAGACCGTTTTTCAATTCGTACGTGGCCTCTTCGCCATAAAGCGTTTCCTTCAGGGTCTCTGTGAACGTCGTATCTGTGGTTCCTTGAAAAGCCCCACTTAAATTGATGTAGGCTCGATCAGCAAGCGTCTTCCACTGTGACTGTGCCGCTGTCTGGCCGACGCCACACACGAACAGAGCCACCAGCAAAAACGTAACCGTTGTTGTTACTTGCCCCAAACGGATTTCCATCAATACTCTCAATTTCCCCGCACGAAAAACGCCCGTGCTAGTCAGCGCCCTCACCCGCCTCAATAAACGCCGAATCTTACCACACCCATATGACGTTTCTGCTTTTCACGCTGACACATGTTTTCAGGTATCATCCTTCGCGTTTGCGACCGTGTACACTGTGTGACGCGTATCAAAAATATATTCATTAGGAAGTAACCTATTACACTGTGTTAACAGTTCCTTCTTCCGGTTCTTATCTCTAAAGGATTGATCTTGTGATCTTTAGTTACCGCATCGTCGCTGTAGGATTTGGTATCAGCAGTCTGATTGTTACATCTATTGGCTGTAGTGACGACAACAGCGCGTCATCCCCCGTGTCACCAAGTACCGTCCCCCAACTAGCGGACACTTCCGACACGTCAGGCCTGAACCAAACACCTACTGTCGTCAACCTGGACTCACTTGGAACGGATGCCGTTACGCTCAAAGCGACTGCGCCAACTCCAACAACACCGACCAACGGTGCGACGGACATCCCGTGTACCACCACACAATGCGCAAAAGACCGTGCCGCGAACAAAGAGGCAGTCGCCGTTGCTCCCACGCTCACAGTAACAAATGCGACAGGCACCTATGTAACTCATTCATTTAGCTATGCGTTTGCCTTGTACAAAGGTAGTACTCTCATCGAAACCACACGTATTGATGAGGGTTCCGGATCCACTTCATACCAAATCACTGAATTACTTGACGCAGAGACCACCTACTCGTGGAAAGCTCGTGCCGTCCTGAACGATGGAACAAGTGATACCTATGGTCCATGGTCAACAACGTTTACGTTCACAACTGCTGCAGCACCAATACCCCCAAAAGCCGTAGTAGTTATTGGAACACCGACTCCAACATTTCCAATTAATGGTGAAACCATTACAGACTTCACACCCCATCTCTCAGTCACGAACGGTGTCAACGAAGGCACTGCGGCTGATATTGGACAAATCATTTATGAGATTCAATTGGCGACCTCACCAAGTGTATCGGCCGTCCTTGTAACAGCCTCGACCCACGCCCGTACTGGGAGTACCCGTATCGCATTACGACCAGCCGGACAATCTTTTGAAACCGAACTCAGTGCATCGACCACCTATTACTGGCGTGCACGCGGTAAGAATGATGGAGTTAAGACCCACTTTACCCCCGACAATTCTGTTGTAGTCGTTGACCCAAGTGATTGGACGGAGTGGCAGGTGTTTAAAACAGCAGACGCGTCTGCAACCGGTGCGAATGCGCCCTATAACTGCTGTCCTCCTGCAAATCGCCTTTCAGTCGTTCAACAGGTCGCGGCTGAAATCGG
>CAYFJM010000340.1:0-2255 GCA_964343415.1 uncultured Vicinamibacteraceae bacterium
AGGATGACTGGTGCCCGGACGATTGGGAACGGTTCCGAGAATATCTACAGACCTCTTCAGGAGTGCGGGGGGCAACGGAAATTGGCCGCGCTGCACCAATTGACAATATCTTGGTAAATCAAGAGACACTAGCGAGTCATTTGATTATGCAGATTGGCGAACGGCTTAACAGCGAAAAGGATATTCGAATCTGTGAAGCGATCATTGGTAATCTGAACGACTCGGGGTATTTGGACGCAACGCTAGAGGAGATAAAGGAACTAGGAGACGGCGATTGGTCGTTAGCTGACATAGAAAACGGATTAATGCACATTCAGACACTCGATCCAAAGGGTGTCGGGGCTAGAGACGAAAGAGAATGTTTGCTCCTTCAGATTGGCGGTGAACAAAATATATGCGAACTTGTAGAAATACTTGTTCGGGAGCATTATGAGTCTTGTGAAACTATGCAGAGTGACGACTTGGCTCGAAAACTGGGTGTGGTTGTCGAGAAGGTCCAGTCTGCGATCGAGTTTATCGGGAGTTTGGACAAGGCTCCCGGATTGTCCTGGGTGGCGCCTGCGCCTGAGTATTTAATTCCTGATGTAAAAGTAATTGAGGAGGAGGGTGATTACAGGGTTGAGTTCATAGATCAAAATATTCCGCGTGTGATTGTAAATAGGAATTTCATGCCGATCTCTGAGAAAGCCGATGATGAGAAATTTAGAAAAGAGAAACTAGAGAGCGCAAGGAATTTGATGAAAGCGATCGACCAGCGAAAAAAGACGATCATGAAGGTAACCGACAGTATCGTGCAGTATCAAAAAGAGTTTATGGACGTAGGCCCCCACGCGTTGCGTCCGTTAGTTCTTCGAGAAATTGCGGATGAGATAGGCATGCACGAGTCGACAGTAAGTCGAGTGGTACATAACAAGGCCATTGATACGCCTCATGGCGTATTTGAGTTGAAAATGTTTTTTCCCACAAAGATCCCTTGTCGAAACGGAGACGACGTGTCGTCGGTAGTCGTCAAATTTAGGATAAGGGACATTATTCAGAATGAAGACCGCAGGAAACCATTGAGCGACTCCAAGATTCATGCGTTTTTGCAGGAGGACGGCTACATTTTGGCGAGGCGCACAGTCGCTAAGTATCGAGAAGAGTTACGGTTGCCGATGGCGAGTCAAAGAAGAGTTGTGAGTTAGTGACTAAGGGGCGTTTGCTGGGAGCATCTGCGAGATTCGTTATCCTCACAGGACTGTCTGGCGCGGGTAAATCACAGGCGATTAGAGCATTGGAGGATCTCGGATATTTTTGTGTTGATAATCTCCCGGTGTTTTTTTTGAAGGCCTTTGCCCAGGGATTAGAATTTGGCGAGGCCTCGAATCAGCTAGCGGCCGTGGTTGTTGATGTAAGAGACCGAAGTTTTTTGAAAGAGTTTCCTACGGTATTGAATGATTTGAGAGGTCGTACTTCACTTGGTACAAAAGTGATCTTTCTTGAAGCGACAGACGAAGCGCTTGTTCAACGTTTTTCAGAGACGAGACGGCCTCATCCCTTAGCGCCAGATCGGTCGTTTATTGAGGGCATAACCGAGGAGCGTAAACGGTTAAGTGGAATTCGAGAACTTGCCGATCAGGTATTTGATACGTCGAAATTGACCGTTCACGAATTGCGAAAGACATTTATGGGCCTCTCGGGTGAACACGCCTCAGCGGACTTGGTAGTTACGGTGTTGAGCTTTGGTTATAAATTTGGCATCCCACTTGAGGTCGATGTTATGTTCGATGTCCGTTTTCTCGCAAATCCGCACTTTGAACCAGCATTGCGCAAACTCAGCGGCAAGGATTTGGCAGTTCAGAGCTATTTACAGGCCTTGAGGCCGACCGAAAGTTTTTGTAACAAGACGGTTGATTTATTGCATTTTTTGATCCCGCAATATCAGGCGGAAGGAAAAAGGTATTTGACTGTCGGCATCGGTTGTACGGGTGGGCGGCATCGATCGGTCTATATCGCGGAGAGGTTAGCTGCTGAGATGTCTCTGAATACTGGTGCCGGTCTGCACGTTTATCATCGCGATTTAGGTAAAACATAGATAACGATATGGGAGTGTTAGGTGGTGGAAGTAAGTCGGATTGAGAAGCCGTGGGGCTATGAGCTACATTGGGCGAAGACTGAGCATTATGTGGGTAAGATAATTCATGTAACGGCAGGTCACGCACTGAGTTTGCAGTACCACAACCGTAAGGAAGAGACATTATTGCTGTGGACGGGTC
>CAYFJM010000341.1:0-2247 GCA_964343415.1 uncultured Vicinamibacteraceae bacterium
GCAACAAAAACTTTGGATTTGGTTCTTTAACACTCTTAATCGCACATTCTTTGACAATATTATCAAGAGTTCTCGCAGCATCTCCCCTCGCAGTTCTCGTATCCATTGGTTCTCGTCGACATGAAATGCTCGAGAACTACTCATTGAGTAGCCACCGCCGCGGACTCCAAACTTACCTGCGACCGCTGGTAAAGTTAAGACAGCCATGGCGGCATTGCCGCCATTGCGGTTACGCTCGAGCCCCCAACCGCAGCGAATGACTGCCGGCGATGTTTCTGCATACATTTCTGCGGCACGTTCTAAGAGTTCAGCGTCGATATCAGCAACTGCGGCTGCACGATCGAACGGCCATTCACTGGCACGTTCCCTTAGAGCTTCGGCGTGGCGAGTATGGGTATCCAGAAAAAAGGTGTCTGCGTATCCGTGTTCAAAGAGAAATCTGTGTATAGCCAGTGCGACAACCACGTCAGTGCCAGGGCGAACTGCGAGATGGATGTCGGCTTCTTTGGCCAGCGATGTACGTCGTGGATCGATAACAATTAATGCTGTCCCCCTGCGAACAGCATTACGGATGTGTGGTACCAGGTGGGAAGCTGATGTTGAAGGATTTGCACCCCAAATCATAATGAGGTTCGCATGGTGATAATCATCGTACGAAACGCCAGGCATTCGCCCGTAAAGAGCGTCGGTCACTGTTGTAGTTGGTGCTGCACACACGTTTCTGGCGAGTCGCGATGTCTTGAGGCGTCGAAATAATTGTGCGTCTGCGGTATCCTGGGATAGCAGTCCATTTGAGCCACCATATGACAATGGCAGGATTGCTTCGGCACCATATTCATCGCGAACCTGAATCATACGAGTAGCAATTGCTTCGAGTGCTTTATTCCAGGTTACGCGTTCGAACTGACCTTTACCTTTGATTCCGTTAAGAATGCCAGGGTGGTGAAGCCGGTTGACACCATATATTCTGTCGGCAAAACGGCGCACCTTGCTACAGATAAAATTTCCTGTTAAATCGTGACGTTTAGACTGGTCGATTTTTGTAATCTGTCCACGTTCGACGGAAACCGATAGACTGCAAGTATCGGGACAATCAAGCGGGCAAGCAGTTTCTACCGTTGACCGGCCCCACGTCTCTTCTTCCGACTTTGGCACCAGCAAAGTGTACCATGGGGCTCTGGACTGCTTTTTAGAGAATGAATCTCTGCTTAGACCAATTAACACACTGTTACGGTGACATGACGGCACTCAAGAACGTGTCGTGTGAGGTGCCGTGCGACTCATTTGTAACCATCGTTGGGCCGACTAACGCTGGAAAAACTACATTACTTCGCCTTCTAGTTGGCGATGAAGTGCCAATGACTGGCACTGTTCGCTTTATGTCCAGTGACACTGAGTCGCCCACGAAATTGGAAACTGTTTCAACGGTGTTTCTTGGTGCTGCCTCATCTACTGAAACTGACAACTTGTCTTCGTTCGAGGCTGACGTAGTCCTTGTCGATCAATGGTCTGATTCTGTCTCGCGTACTCCGAAAGAGCGTCGGGAATATCTGAGAAACCTTCGGGCGCATAGTGGTGGACTGATTGTCTATGCAACTCGGGATGAAGCCGATGCCTTGGCATTATCAGACCAACTGATAGTTATGCGTGGTGGTTCCCTTCACCAGGTTGGAACCCCTGAGCAGATTCTTTACAGTCCCGCAACTGAGTTTGTTGCAGCGTACTTTGGTCGACCGGTTATTAATCTGTTGCCGGCAATCCTTGAGAAAGATGGCCAGGCGATTCTAGTTGGAAACCAGACCATGTCGTTAGCTGGTCGTATTGCTGAAGAATTTTGTCGGGACATAACGGTTGGCGTGCGTCCTGAGCATGTACGCGTCTCGAGAGAACAAGGTGGTTGGCGGGGGCGCATTGTCATGGCGGAAGAAGATAACGAACGCACACTTGTGACTGTGAATGTGGAGGGCGTGAGTGTTAGGGCAGAGTCTACAGAGTCGTTTTCAAGAAATGAGACGGTATTTGTTCGTCTGCTTCCGAGATATTGCATTGTCTTTGATGACCGGGGGCAATTATTGGAGCAGTTGTGATATTCCGTGCGAGGATTCCCTATCGTGCGATCTTTCTTATTGGTCTTGCCGTTGCTGTGGGTTTGGCACCCATCCCCGCGCCGTGGATTGAGCAAGTCTATTCGAGAGAAGTTTATTTGGTTGGTCAGCGACTCCTAACAAGCTTAACAAGGCTTTTTAG
>CAYFJM010000342.1:0-2236 GCA_964343415.1 uncultured Vicinamibacteraceae bacterium
TTGCCATATTGACGAGCAACGCAACATTGCCATTCGATAATGATGCCAAGATATACCCTTTACGCAATCGTGTTAAACCTTCGACGGTATCAGGCCACGGCGTCAGTCGATGCCAAGCACGATTCAGTTCATCAAGCTCGTCATCACTTAATTCAGTTAACCCATATTGAGGTACTAACTCGTCAAGAATCATTCGGTGGAGATCATCAATTTTTGTCCATCCAAGTTCACCACTCCGGACACGCTGCATCGCCGGTCCGTATCCACCACGCCAATCATCCGCAAAAGCAGACCAATCTGCCTGAATCCCGTGTCTACGCCCGACCGCCTCGCCTTCTTTAGTAATGCTGGACCGCCAGTCGACAACCGTACCAAAAACGTCAAAGGTCATCGCTCTCACATCACGCAGGCGCTCTGGTAATTCCTGAAATACCATCCCTTCTGACCCAGAAGGACGGGATACCGTGGAGGCCAGTAACATCGCTGAGCCAGCAGTCAGAAATGTCCGACGGTTGAAACTTTGGTCATAATTTTTCATAGCCCACTCCAGCTGATTTGGGACTACTCGTCCCACCCCACATAGCCTAGACTAGTGGCTGTTTTGTGGCTAGTTGCGCTCGTTAGTTCCTGACACCTGTGGCGTTTATCAGAGTAGAATCGGACATTCGCACTTATGGCCATGAAAACGACTCCTACTCCAAGTCAGCCGGATTCACTCGATGAAACCATCTCCGATCAACTAGCAGCTACCGATTCAGAAACTGTCACCAAATTTTTTGATGCGCATGCGGTCAGCCTATTTTCTCTCGCTTTGCACATTGTTAATGACCAGCGTGAAGCCGAAACTATTGTGGAACAAACATTTCAATACGCGCGACAGGAAGTCAACCATTTTGATCGCGAACGAGATTCAGCAAATAGTTGGCTCCTCAGAATCACGCGGCGTCTTGCCGTTGATACGGTACGCTCACGTCACGTTAATGACGTGACTATCGACGCTGCGACCGTGCAGTTGCCTGACCCTGCACGACGACGACGCTTCGATGTTGCATCAACTGACGCCGCTGATGCATTACGAATTGCCCTCATTACATTGCCTCGACTTGAGCGAATTGCTATTGAACTTGCTTACTTTGAAGGGCTTTCACCAGCACAAATTGCAGAGCACCTGGGGCACCCAACCGATGTAATTAAAGACAAGGTTCGAATGGGACTCCACACGTTGCGTAAAACACTCGAGGCAACAGCATGACAGGGCCTAGCCCACACAATGATCCATTCATCGGTTTGGCCGGTCTTTACGCTCTTGGTGCGCTCAACGCCGACGAACGAAACGAGTTCGAAACGCACATTGAAACATGTCAGAGTTGCGTGGATGAAGTCATGGCGCTGTTACCTGTTTCCCATGCACTGACCCGGGCTGTGCCTTACCATGAACCATCCCTGCAACTTCGGAAACGAGTAGTTCAATCACTTACTGGTGTTTCTTTTGATGAAAATTCTGACCCCAGCAATAGCCATTCGAACACAGTTCAATCTAACTCTGATCAGACAAAGAACCGGCGATTCTTATTCAATGTGTCGGCGATCATTTTTATGGCCGCGGCCGGTGGATTCGGCTGGTACGCTTCTCAGCAAGTTAACTTTGCTCGATCACTAGAAGAAAATCTCGACGCGGCAAACCAGCGTGCCATCGTGGCCGAGTCACAAAGGGACGTAGTGATCCAAACCTTACGTGAGTCAAATCAGCGAGCCGATCTATTTTCTTCTACCGATCTCATACCGATGCCACTAACGGCTCAGCCAGCTGCCCCAAACGCACTGGGCCGAGTGTTTTGGAGTAATACGAACGGTATCGCTTTAACCATTACTGGCTTGCCTCCTGCACCGGAGGGGCGAGCGTACCACCTCTGGTTCGTGCCATTGGCAACACCAATCAGTGGCGGACCTTTGAACCTTGATTCAACTGGACGCACAACCACAAATCTCAAAGCACCGGATGAAGTAATCGCACCGGTTCCCATCGCCATTACACTTGAACCAGAAGGCGACATGACAAACCCAACCGGCGAGGTTTATTTTCTGGGTCGCCCAACCGTCAATGAGAACTAAGGCCTGTCCGTGGCTTGCCCAAGACTCAGCAAGTTCGCTAACAGTGCATACGCGCCGGTAGTGCCAGCTTGCAATTGGCGCCACAAGCCAAGACCGACATAAAGCCAGCGTCCATCACCAACTC
>CAYFJM010000343.1:0-2212 GCA_964343415.1 uncultured Vicinamibacteraceae bacterium
AAATGGCCGCCGACAGAACTAGCGGAAGGCTATAACTATGAGGCGGTCCAAGAACGTTATGTCATTACAGATAATTCTCGGCTGCTCCACGTCTACTACGTTCAGCCGCTCCAACATGTTACTGGCATGTTGATGGCCTACTTGCCTGATGAAGGAATCGCTTTTCAGGCTGATTTGTTTGACACTCACGAGGGACCGCGCCCCTCGCAATTACCAGCAATGCGCAGCCTGCACACGCAAGTTGAACGGATGGGCCTCGAAGTACGCACCTTAGCTCCCGTCCATGGCCAACCGGTTCCCTGGTCCGAGTTCATCGCAGCGTTCAATGAATTAAGTGCTGAAAATTAAGAAGGGTCTAGCAGTCGCAAAGAGACTGATTCGTGATCAGTCTTCTTTTGAGGCCCGGTAACAACGCAATGGAAAAATCTGTAACTACAACTTATCGCCGCGTGCCGGCAATATCGGTCTGGATTCGAAACAGCGTCTTTCCAGCCGTCACATAAAGTGTTCGCAAGTCATTGCCGCCAAACGCCGCATTGGTAATCGTGTCTTCAGGGATCGGTATGTGTTCAAGAAGTTCGCCCTCGGGTGAGAACACATGCACGCCCGCAACCGTATCCAGCGTCTCGCTGGTGCCACGCAGTCGATTCAGGCCCGCGGCAACATATAGATTACCTTCGCTATCAATGGTCATTCCATCACCGCTCCGGCCGGGATAGAAGTCATGAAACACTCGCATATTGCTGACTGTCCC
The DNA here is from genome assembly GCA_964343415.1 of uncultured Vicinamibacteraceae bacterium. GTDB lineage: Bacteria > Acidobacteriota > Vicinamibacteria > Vicinamibacterales > UBA8438 > DTWD01. Next base: position 755 of record CAYFJM010000343.1, read on the forward strand.
ATCCACAGCTAAATCATAAGCCCGAATCATTCTTGCACCGCCGGCTTGCTGCGCGGTCTCAATCAAGTACAACGTCTCGTCGTCAGGCGAGATCACAATTCCATTGGGACGCTCAATGTCCGGCTCCGTTAAGATCTGAGCAATGCTTCCATCAGGATCGACCCGATAAACGCCGTGCGCGCCAATTTGTTCAGAGGTGACCTCCGGGCCAGGTCGATCCGTGAAATAGATTCGCCCCTGCCCATCGATGGTCACATCGTTCGGTTGGTGAAACTGCCTACCATCGAAATGATCCGCCACGACCTCAATTTCCCCGGTCTCAATGTTGGTGCGTGTTACACGCGGAAGGACATCGTCTCCATTGCCTCCCTCACACGCGAGTAGCCGCCACTCCGAATCAAAAATCAATCCATTGGCCCGATGACTTGGCTCTCTGTACACGTCGACTACGCCATCTGGGCTCATCCGTAGAATCCGGCTGGTGTCCCGACGATCCGTGCGTAGGTTCGTAAAGTAAACGTTACCCTCGGCGTCAACTGTCGGCCCCTCGGTAAACGCAATCGTCGCCGCTGCCTCAACTCGCCGTGTTGAGACGGCTTCAGGTTCAGTTATAGCATCGACCGGGATTTCCGGCGACGGTTCCGATCCAGAACACCCGAACAACGCACTTCCCAGGAGTGCAACACAAATCCTTTTCGTACTCATCTTCACCACCCCCACGTTTTACGATCTGAGTCCCAGAGTGCGTAGCACTCCTGCGCTACGCCTGCCTCAAGAAAAGCTTCTGGCAATCGCGACATCGACCCGACTGGTTCTACCAGAACGCCATCTGCATACCAGGAAGACACAACGTCACCCCTCTCCGGTTCGGTATCAGGATTAGAGGGATGCACAGTTACCGAGTCAATTACAACACGCCAACGAACAACATCTCCGTCTGTATTAGGACGGGCAAACATGATTTCACTCTCAACCCGTTCGAACTGTTTGACACCGTCCACGCCAGCGATCTGCTGTGCGAAAGACACCGTAAGGCGCGACTTAGGCGTTAGTGTACCTTCCACGCAGGCCGAGCAGGCTACGAGAGCGAGGACGACACACCAAAGACGCACCGGACTATTCGGTTCTAGCTGAGCACGGGTCCGCTACCCTGAACCACGCGTTCCTACTGCGCATCAAGTTCGTCAAAAATAACCTGCACATATGCTTGAAGACGCTCTGCGCCAGGAACTGTATAGGCAGTTCTAAATCGAGGCTGAGGCTTCCAGTTCTGCGAAATTTCGGCAACTGTCTGACCCGCAAGTTTCCGCGCACGGACGTCAGCAACAAATCCATCAACAAAATCGGCCATCTCTGCTATGTCAGCGCGTGTCATGACCGTACTATGCCCTGTAATAACGGCATCGATATCGGTCACCGTCGCGTGCGCCATCCGTAGTGTTCGAGCGTACTCAAGGC
>CAYFJM010000344.1:0-2209 GCA_964343415.1 uncultured Vicinamibacteraceae bacterium
CGCCACGCGGCCACATAGGCAATCCAGGCGGTTTCCTCGATCGACGTCTTTCGATACCTAAAGATTCCGTTACCGCCGCCACTGCCATCATCGCCTTCCCAGTAGACTTCGACGTCTTGAAATCCGGCTTCACGAAGCAGGTCACGCAGTTCAGGCAGCGTCCATAGACGCCAGTCATATGTAAACGCTTTTCTGATGCGCGAGCCGTCGCTGAACTCGAAATGAATATGACGGATGGCATATCCGTTGATTGGGTCGAACGGTTCTTGGTCCCACACGTAGGTGACCCCGCGACCTTTTTTACTCCGTTCTTCAAGTTCCGCGCCGAGTTCAAGGCCGCCACAGAGGTCTAAAAAGAAAGCCCCGTCCTTTACTAATCCAGTTCTTACTGCACGGAAGTAGTCTAATAGTTGCGGGCGTTCTTTAAACACGCTGTAAGAGAAATTAAATGCACAGGTCACGTCCGCCTTGGTTTTGATTGGGTCTCGAACATCCTGTTGGTAGAGCTGGACTCGTGCGGCCTCTTTATCGGTCAGCGTCGAAAGATTATGTGTGCGTCCCCAATCAAGTGTTTTTTGGTCAAGATCGATGCCATACGCCGATCTAGCCGATTTACCACGGACCCATTCCGCGCACATAAGCGCAGTTCCACAAAAATCTTCTCGGAGAACAAGCGCCTTGCGACCGGTGTGTTTATTAAAACGTTTTTGAATGAACGAGATGTCTGCCGAAGGTTCCTGTACCGAAAGTTGGTACAGCGAATGGATATCAGCGTTTTTCGCGGTGAGACGATGTTTCGTCTTTTTCTTTTTGCTTATTGATTTACGTGTCACTACTTCAGTCCATGTGTTTGTTTGAAAGTTGGCCACTCATGTTTCAAATGGAGAAAGGCTGCAAGATTGTCGCATAAGAGAAAAGGATTCGATCGACGCTCAAGGCCGAGTGTCGAGCTCGGGCGCACGCCGTAGTCGTGACCTGGCCAGATGGTACTGGTATCGGGAAAGGAATCAAGGACGCGTTGCAAGCTTGTCCATTCGATGGTGGTATCTTCTTCGGTAGTTGTCCCACCAACTTTACCTACGAAGATGAGGTCACCGGTAAACAAGAGTTGATACGACGGTTCGTACAACACGAGGTGATCTGACGCGTGGCCAGGCACATGTAAGCATTGAAGCTGCAGACTGCCAATGGCGATGGTCTGGTCGTCACTTAGGGAGATGTCAGGCTCGATGGCCCCATCTGGGTGCGCGGCGATTTTTGCTCCGGTAAGCCGGGCGGTTTCGTCGTTGCCTTCGGTATGATCGGGGTGCCCGTGGGTGTTGATGATGTGAGTGACTACCAGATGTTGTGCGGTGGCTCGGTCTACCAGCGTGTCTGGTGAGTACGAAGGGTCTATCAAGACGGCTTGTTTGGCTGTCCGGTCGCCGAGGAGGTATCCAAAATTTCTGTCTCCGCCGGTCCGGATTTGTTCAAAGATTGGCTCCATACAAGTATTATTAATGATCAGGGAACATGGGTTGGCTGACTTTGGGGTGTGAACCATTTAAGGTGAGGTTCGCAAGAACACTATAAGGACGAATAAACCATGCGTAGAGCTTTGATGATTTTTACAGTAATTGTCTCGTCTGGGTTACTAGCTGCTCCTGCGGTGATGCAGGATATGCCCGTTGGAGCCAGTCCATACGATGTGGTCGATGGCTGGCTGAAGCCGTTTGCGGCGTCTGGTTATTCGTTCGGGGCGACATCGTCTGTGTTTGCCGAATCACCCGATCGAATTTTTATTGCCCAGCGTGGCGAGAATCGATTGCCAGATCCTGTCCCCCCGGGTTTTGAAGGATTTCTCGGGTCGATTGGCGTAAGGGCCAACACTGCTGCCGAGAGTCGCGTTTGGCAGAACACCATCTTCATTGTTGACGGTGACGGAAACATGACTGAAGCATGGACACAGTGGGATGACATGTTTGAGAGCGATGCAGAAGGTCTTTCCGGCATACATAAGATCAAGATCAGCCCTTATGATCCTGATCGGAAACTCTGGGTGGCCGATACGACGAATCATCAAGTGCATGCCTTTTCAAATGATGGTGAAGAGCTTGTGATGTCACTCGGTGCTGGTGGTGCGGGAGATGACGACAATCATTTGGACCGACCCTGGGATATGGCGTTTACCGAGGACGGCTCTATTTTTGTGGCTGACATGGGTAACTCG
>CAYFJM010000345.1:0-2180 GCA_964343415.1 uncultured Vicinamibacteraceae bacterium
TCTTGTGTTGTGATTCGAATGTTCACAAAATGCACGAACGGCTGGCCACGCGTGGTGACCAGCCGCTATTGAGTGGCGACAGATAAAAGCGCTTTGAGGGCAAGGGTGAATGACCGCTATTAGCCGGCCGAATCTTCCTCGCTCTCTTCTTCAGGTTCAGGTTCTTCGATCTCGTCTTGGAGTGTCGCTAAGATATCACCGTTTTGATGGGTGAACTCGTAGTTACTGCGGTCCATCGAAGGAACGCGAGGAACGCGAAGCTCGATATCTCTTACTTCACCAACGAGGAGCGGCTCTGCAAAGCGGACTTGGTCCCCAGTAACAGTATTTCCGTCTGCATCAAACCAGAATTCGTCAACCTGAAAACCTGCGATTGCATTCTCAGCGACATTCTTGATACGGATTGACGTTACGATGAAGCCGCTCTCACGGTCCGCTATTGGCTGTGTGTAAGTGATCTCGGCGGTGCCCCGCTGAGTCGGTACCAGTTCAACGTTGGCACTGCCCAGCCTGGCGACCAATCTTTCAGCAGCCGCTCGAGCTGCCGGATCGACTTCAGCTACGGGTTCAGTTTCGATGGGCACTTCCGGCTCACCGCCACATGCGACGGTTGCCATAACCAAGCCCATGAAGCCGAGAAAAATAATACGGTTCATGCGTTCCATTCTCTAATCCTCCCGAAGGCTTTCTGTCAGGGGCGAAGCGAAATTATAGGCCCGTATGATGAAAACACCAAATATTCATTGTGGCAAATTTTTGCTCGCCCTAAATTTTAGGGCCTTAGATTTCACCGTTCCATTCATCTGGTTCTTGATTTTTCGAATGAAAAACCTCCAGATGCCATTTTCCGCCGCCCCAGGGTTCTATTACCTCGGCCGCTGCGACGTCAATTAGCAATTCTGAAAATGAGCGCCCGACGGGGTCGCCTTGGAGATGATACGCCGATTTGTCCCAATCAAATGTTGAGTAAAGAATAAGGCTTAGAAAAAGGTCATAACCGTCATCAATGACAATCAGTTGTCCACAGGGTCGCTTTTGAGTGGAGTGGTAAATAAAGTATTTCTCAGCGTTTTGCGCTCGGATATAACGTTTGAGTGCAAATTCTCTCGCGACAATCTCTTCAACTGCGATTTTTTTTTCCCAGCAGTCACGACAGTATTGTTCTTGGCCTCTTGGTTCAGAAATATTTTTTGTGCCACAGAGCGTGCAGTTAATTGGATTAGCTGAGGGTGGTTTCATTCATCACGATTCTAGACTGTTAAGATGGGTTTATGCGAGGTAGACCAAGTCATAAGGGAGTTCGACATCTGGCTCTTCATGTTCAGTCACTTGAACAGATGAAGCGTTTCTATATTGAGGTTTTGGGTTATGCGATAGAGTGGGAGCCTGATTCTGACAATATTTACCTTACGTCTGGTACTGACAATGTGGCATTGCACCGGACAGTGCGTGGTACAACTAAAGAGACCTTACCGACCACGACACTGGATCATTTTGGTCTAGTCGTATCCAATCCTTCGGATGTTGATACTTGGGCTGACTACCTTCACACCAAAAATGTGATACTTGACAAAGCTCCAAAGACACATCGGGATGGGGCTCGTTCTTGCTACTTTTCGGATCCGGACGGCAATCAAATTCAAATCATTTACCATCCACCGATTAGCGACAAGCCTTAACCTTTGTCGAGCTTACGATACTTGTTACTGCGAGTCGTTATGAGTGTTTGTATTCAAGGTTTTGTAACCCCAAAACTTTAATAATTGCTATCGTTCACCCCACTTTAGTTTTTCCCTGAGTACGGCGAAGTAATTTCGAGATCGAGATCGAATGACTCGCAGCGGGTTATCTGCACGTTCGATGACGACAAGGTCACCGTTTTGAAGCTCAATGCTTACTTGGCCGTCAAAATTAGCAGTGATTTCAAGATGATCGTCAGAGAGGTCAGGCTTTACGACAATAGGGGCATCATCACAAAGAATGATTGGTCGATTGGTAAGTGTATGAGGTGCAATCGGAGTAACTACAACAGCATCGACGGTCGGATGAACGATGGGCCCTCCGACAGCTAGGTTGTACGCTGTAGAGCCAGTTGGTGTAGACAGAATTACGCCATCGGCTCGGCTACTTATTACAAAATGGCCGCGGACAGAGATGGAGAGGTCGACAATTGGAGAGCG
>CAYFJM010000346.1:0-2168 GCA_964343415.1 uncultured Vicinamibacteraceae bacterium
CGACGGGTCGTTGCGGGCATCAGGATTAACGATGTCGTTTGCGCCGATCACGATGCTAACGTCCGTCTGTTCGAAAGAAGGATTGATCTCGTCCATTTCTTTGAGCTTGTCATATTCCACGTCCGCTTCGGCCATCAGCACATTCATGTGTCCGGGCATTCGACCGGCGACCGGGTGAATTGCGTACTCAACCTCCACGCCTTGTGACTCCAGAAGCATGGCGAGGTCTCGTACTTGATGCTGCGCCTGCGAGACGGCCAGCCCATAGCCGGGCACAATGACGACACGACGAACGCCATCAAGCAACATTGCGACTTCTTCGGCAGAGGTACTTTTAACCCGGCCTGCATAGACTGCGTCGGCATCCGACTTGACTCCACCTCCCTCGGCGATGGCCCCAACGAGAACATTGATCAATGATCGATTCATAGCTTTACACATGATCATCGTCAGGATGATTCCTGATGCTCCCACGAGTGAACCCGTGATGATCAAGATGTTGTTGCTGAGCACGAATCCGGTTGATGCGGCTGCTAGGCCAGAATAGGAGTTCAGTAGCGCGATGGCCACCGGCATATCGGCGCCACCGATCGGAATAGTTAGGAGAATGCCGAGCAGTGAAGCGACAACGACGACACCCACATAAAACTCGGTGTTGGCCGGTTCACTCACGACCATGACGCCTAATCCGAGCGCCGTGATTCCCAATACGCCGTTAAGTATTTGCTGTGCGGGGAAAATTACTGGCCGATCAGGCAAGAGCAATCCGCGGAGTTTGTCGAATGCAACCAGGCTTCCCCAGAACGTCACAGAACCGATAATGCCGGAGGCTACCGTAGCAATGGTGGTTTGCGTCGAGGGATTCGTTTCGCTGACCAGCACAGCACCAGCAACGAGTGCGGAGGCGCCGCCGCCAAAGGCATTGAGCAGCGCCACCATTTCTGGCATCGCGGTGAGTTCGATTTTCAGTGCGAAGGTGGCTCCGATAGCTGCTCCAATTACTACGCCAGCAAGGATCCAGGCGAAGGCGTCGATGCCTGCGCCAAAGATCTGTTGGTCAAGTAATGTGGCCACGATGGCTAGCAGCATGCCGGTTGCGCCAAAGAGGTTTCCGCGCACAGCAGTCCGTGGGTGAGTCAGTCCCCGAATGCCGAGAATAAACAGCACCGATGCAACCAGATAGATAAGGTCGATCAGGACGGTATCCACTAATCCTTCTTCTTAAACATGTCGAGCATGCGATGTGTCACCAGGAAACCACCAACAACGTTAATAGTGGCAATCACCAGTGCTAAAAACCCAAGGATCATTGTTGTTTGGTTTGACGATGAAACCGATAGCATCGCCCCAATGATGGTGATCCCGGAGATCGCGTTACTTCCCGACATGAGCGGGGTATGAAGTAACGGCGGAACCTTTGTGATTATTTCAAACCCGACAAAGACTGCGAGCATGAAAATAGTTAGGAGCGGTATAAAAGTATCCATAAATCTTTAAGAAGTAGATTGCAAAAGTTCCTTTACACGCGGATGCACGACTTCCCCATTCTGCGATACAAGGGTGCCTGCTGTAATTTCGTCATCGAGGTCGAGGTCCAGGGCAGCGTCTCTTACTAGATGCATTAAGAGTGTTGCGATATTTTTCGCATACATCTGAGACGCATGATACGGCACGGTTGCAGGAAGATTTGACGGGCCGAGAATGGTAACGCCATTGGTAACGATCACTTCGTCAGCTTGAGTGGCTTCGCAGTTGCCTCCGCGTTCTGCAGCAAGATCGACGACAACGGCGCCTGGATCCATGCCTGCGATCATGTCCTTGGTGACCAAGACCGGCGCGGTTTTTCCGGGAATGAGTGCTGTCGTGATAACAACATCACTATTGGCAACAACACGAGTCATCATTTCACGTTGGCGCTGAAGAAACGATTCGTCTTGGGCTTTAGCGTATCCCCCAGCATCTTCTGACTCACTTGTGTCAAGGGGAAGTTCAACGAAGGTTGCTCCGAGACTTTCGACTTGCTCCTGCACAGCGGGTCGGACGTCATAGGCCTCGACGCGGGCACCAAGGCGACGGGCTGAGGCAATGGCTTGGAGACCGGCGACGCCGGCGCCAACCACAAAGACCCGTGCCGGAGTGATTGTGCCGGCGGCTGTCATCATCATCGG
>CAYFJM010000347.1:0-2166 GCA_964343415.1 uncultured Vicinamibacteraceae bacterium
CTCATGACCCGAATGATTTTGAAATGGGAAAGCGCCATAACCTGCCTCAAATTTCCGTCATTGATGAGGACGGAAGGATGTCGAAAGATGCTCTGTTATATGCAGGACAAGATCGATTTACCGCACGAAAGGAAATTGTTGCTGCACTTGAAGTTGAAGGATTCCTTGAGCAAGTCAAGGACCATGAGCATGCTGTCGGACATTGCGAGCGGTGTGGGACTGTTGTTGAACCTCTTCTTTCGAAACAATGGTTCGTGAAAATTGAATCGTTGGCCGACCGGGCAGTTGATGCGGTTTCGGAAGGCGATACGAATTTTCTACCTGACAACTGGACCAAGACCTATAACGAATGGATGACCAACATTCACGACTGGTGCATTTCGCGTCAGCTATGGTGGGGACATCGAATTCCTGCGTGGTACTGCGATGCCTGCGGGGAAATCGTCGTTTCAGAATCGAATCCAAATACCTGTTCGTGTGGTGGGGCGCTTCGGCAAGAAACGGATGTTCTCGATACTTGGTTTAGCTCTGGCCTGTGGCCATTTAGCACCCTTGGTTGGCCGAATGATACGGAAGACCTTCGTCGCTATTACCCGACGACTGTACTCATCACTGCCCACGACATTATTTTCTTCTGGGTCGCTCGCATGATGATGCTTGGGTTGTGGTTTCAGCAGGAAGTTCCATTCCGTTCGGTTTACATTACGTCGTTGGTGCGGGATGAACACGGACAAAAAATGAGCAAGTCGAAGGGCAATGTAGTTGATCCTCTCGAATTGATGGACGATATTGGAGCTGATGCATTTCGATTCACTCTTGCCGCATTAGCGACTCCCGGCATGGACATTTCGTTGTCCGAGGGGCGGCTACGTGCCTACCGACAATTCATTAATAAGCTTTGGAACGTTTCTCGCTTCGTACTGATGAATATTCCTGAGTCAATGGTCGAACGTCCGGAAGTACAAGAAACCGAATCTTTGGATTTAATACACCGGTGGATATTGCATCGTTGCAGCCAGCTCGCCAAAGAACTTGACGATGCACTCACTAATTTTCGATTCGATGTCGGTGCAGACCGTCTTTATCATTTTGTTTGGCATGAATATGCGGATTGGTACATCGAGCTGATTAAGCCTGAGCTTCGGGATGAAACTAGACCACATCACTTAGCTGTTCTTTTAGAGGTTCATGATCGGATACTTCGGATGTTGCATCCATTTGTCCCGTTCGTAACCGAAGAAATTTGGCAGGCTCTGCCTCGACAGTCAGAAGAGGTGGCCCTTTCCGATGGCTCAGATCGAACAATCACGCTTGCTCGGTTTCCGAAGCCAGTCGAAGATTGGAATGATTCTTCATCTGTTACTACTATGGAATTGATTAAAGAGGTTGTTACTTCAATTCGTACTGTTCGCTCTGAATGGGGTGTTACGCCATCTCAAAAGATTGCAGTGTTTGTACAGGGAGCGTCGCCAGAAGTGATTACTACGCTAGAGAATAACCTGGATTACGTGGTGAGGCTGGCAGGCGTAGATACGGTTGAATTTGACCGAAGCATTGTTTTCACTCCGGATACCGTGAGGCGTGTTGTTCAAGATTTTGAAGTCCACATCCCACTGGCTGGAATTGTGGATCTCGAGAAGGAAAAAGAGCGTGTTTCCCGCGAGTTAGAAAAAATTATCCAACAGCGACGTGGATTTCAAAAACGACTATCGAACGAGTCATTTCTATCTCGTGCTGATCCAGAGGTTGTTCGTGAGACTCGTGAAAAAGAAGTTGCGCTAGGCCAACGACAGGAAAAGCTCGAACTAATTCTTGAGGAACTCAGCTCGTCATGACAGTTTCTCTTGAAGCCCTTGATGTTGCACTTTATAGCGATATTGTACGCACTGCGATTTCTGAAGATCTTGGGCAAGGAGATCGGACGACAGATGCAACGATTGAAACTGATCAGATAGGTTATGCAGAGCTACGTGCAAAAGAGTGGTGCGTGTTGGCCGGGTTGGATGTCGCCCTTGAAGTATTTCGCCAAATTGAGCCCGAAGTCATTGTCGTTAACAAAATACTGGATGGTCACGAGTGTGACTCAGGCGATGTGGTAGTTGCACTGGAGGGGAAAGCCCACGCTTTGTTGAAGGCTGAGCGAACCGCTCTTAATTTTCTTCAACG
>CAYFJM010000348.1:0-2152 GCA_964343415.1 uncultured Vicinamibacteraceae bacterium
CAGGTTCCGGCTATTCAGGTCGTTGCGGCGAGTATCAATGGCTTGATCGTCGCTTTCACGCTGCTTTACATCATCTTCGGTGCCATCCTTCTCCTAAACACCTTACAAGAGAGCGGTGCCATTAGGACTATACGGCAGGGCTTCACCGACATCACGCCTGACCGCCGCGTCCAGGTCATTATTATTGCCTGGCTTTTTGGCTCCTTTATCGAAGGCTCTGCTGGGTTTGGAACACCAGCTGCTGTTGCCGTCCCTCTTCTAGTCGGTCTCGGATTTCCTGGGATGGCCGCGGTTATGTCCGGCATGATCATTCAGAGCACACCGGTAAGTTTCGGAGCCCTCGGGACTCCGATTTTGGTTGGTGTTAACACAGGACTCGGACAGGGCGCGGACCCGAACCTTGTCGCTTACGCCGCAGAGGCCGGCTATCCTGTATGGAATGACTTCCTCGCGTTGATTGGTTTCCGTGTGGCGATGCTGCACGCGGCCGCTGGGACGTTGATTCCCTTAATCCTCGTCTCGTTCCTAACTCGATTCTTCGGGAAGAACAAAACGTTTTCAGAAGGCCTCCGCATTTGGCCCTTTGCTCTGTTCGCCGCATTTTCAATGACGGTACCCTATCTGACTGCCGCGTACGTGTTAGGTCCAGAGTTTCCAGCATTGGTTGGGAGCATGATTGGACTGATGATCGTGGTGTCAGCCGCACGTGCGGGATTTCTCATTCCCAAGGACGCGACGTGGCAATTTGAAAACAAGGACAACTGGCCCGCAGAATGGACCGGTTCCGTCGAAGTCAAAGACGTGGCAGCGACCGGCTCCATGAGCCTAATTAAAGCGTGGGCGCCATACGCCATCGTGGCATTACTTCTGTTGGCGTCTCGCCTCGTCGACCCGCTCCGTGTTTTTCTTCAAGCGTGGGTGGTTAGTTGGCCAGAGATCTTTGGCACGACGATCACCGCCAGTTTTCAACCACTCTACTTACCTGGCACCCTCTTCATCGTCACTTCGCTGATTACGATGGCCTTTCATAAGATTCCCACTGATCAGTACATCCGAGCCTGGTCTACGTCGCTAAAGACTTCCGCTGCGGCCTCAGTGGCGCTTGTGTTCACCGTGCCAATGGTGCAAGTCTTCCTGAATAGCGGTGGCGGTCCTGTTGCGTTCGATCGCATGCCCATAGCACTTGCAAATGGTGTTTCAGAACTGGCGGGAGGTGCCTGGCCGATCTTTGCACCGTTCGTCGGCGGTATCGGTGCAGCCGTCGCTGGCAGCAATACAGTCAGCAACATGATGTTCTCCTTGTTTCAGTTCGACATGGGAAGTCGGATTGCCGTTGATCCCACATGGATTGTTGCGCTGCAAGCTGTTGGTGGGGCTGCGGGTAACATGATTTGTGTGCACAACGTCGTCGCGGCATCTGCCGTCGTCGGCCTACTTGGACGTGAAGGCGATGTTATCCGAATGACGTTGCTGCCGTTTACGTACTACGCGCTCCTTCCCGGCTCCTTGGGCTTCTTAATCGTGTCCTACGCTACGACTGGATTCTTAAATATCGGTACATTGTTAGTCGTCTCTATCGTTGCGACGGCGGTCTACCTGATTGCCAAACATGGCGGTCGTCAGCCTGGCGCGTCGTAAAACGAGGTTGGCCCAGCGGTATGCGTATCCGTCGTCTTCTTGTGAGCACAGCCGAGGATTCTGATCCCAAGACCTTCACCGGAGACGCGACACTCGTGCGCCTAAACGATTTAGCTGACAATCCGAGTGTCAACGCGTACCGGGTGTCGTTTCAAGCGCGTGCTCGAACCGCTTGGCATACGCATAGCGGAACGCAACTCTTGATTATTCTTGACGGGGTCTGCCGGGTTCAGGCCGCTGGAGATGCGGTGGTCGAGGTATCCGCTGGTGATGTCGTCTCTGTTGAACCCGGAGAGCGTCACTGGCACGGCGCCAGTGCAGGGGGTCCGATGACACACCTCGCCGTCAATGTGGCGTCAACAACGTCTTGGTTTGAAAAAGTAACCGATGAGGAATACGACGCGTTACTACCGCGTCACATCGACCTTCCTTAATTGACCGCTCGGTGATCTCTGAGACGACACGCAATCACCGATCACCAACCGCATTGCCGACCTGTGTTTTGCTCATCGAG
>CAYFJM010000349.1:0-2139 GCA_964343415.1 uncultured Vicinamibacteraceae bacterium
CGATTGGGTAACGAATGTCTCGGATACTTATTATTTACTCGGGTCTGTATTAGGTCCCCATCCGTATCCGTTGATGGTGCGGGAATTTCAGTCTGTGATAGGAGTGGAGGCGCGTGCGCAGTTTGAGTATTTAGCAGGAGGTGCACCAGACGTTATTGTTGCGTGTGTTGGTGGGGGTAGCAATGCGTTGGGCATCTTTGATGGGTTTGTGGATAATGACTCCGTTCGACTCGTTGGCGTAGAGGCGGGTGGCGAGACGCTTGCGACTGGTCGACATGCGGCACGATTTGCAACCGGTGGGCCTGGTGTGTTGCAGGGAACGCGGAGTTATGTCTTACAGGATGATGATGGCAATATTGAACTCACGCATTCGATATCAGCAGGATTGGATTACGCGGCGGTGGGCCCGGAACATGCGTGGTTACGCGATTTGAAGCGCACGGAATATACGCACGTTTCTGATGAGGAAGCATTGGACGCGTTTCGCTTGCTTAGCCGTACAGAGGGAATACTGCCTGCATTAGAGTCGTCTCACGCTATTGCGTATGCATGCCGACTCGCTATGACTCTGGGTGGTAGCGCGAATATCCTTGTCAACCTTTCTGGACGAGGCGATAAAGATGTTGAGGCGATTAAGAACCATGAAAGTACGACAAAGTAGAAAATGTCTCGCCTAGATGTGATATTTAAGTCGATACGGGAAAGATCTAATCCGGGTTTGGTGACATTTATTACTGCCGGGGACCCAGAGCTTGATCGGTCAGTAGAAATATTACAAGTGCTCGACGAGGCGGGAGCTGATGTGCTCGAGATTGGAGTGCCGTTTTCTGACCCGCTTGCTGATGGCCCTGTGATTCAGAGGGCGTCTGAACGAGCATTGCGGTCGGGGACAACACTGAGTCGAACGATTTCAATGGTCGAAAAGGTACGGCCCACGGTTGAAGCCGGGCTTGTCATTTTCACATATGCGAACCCGGTCGTGAGCATGGGGCAGAGAATATTTCTTGAGCGAGCAGCGAATGCGGGTGTCGACGGTGTGTTAATACTTGATCTGCCCATTGAAGAAGCAGAAGAATTTCACACGACCGCAAAGGATGTGGGAGTCGACCCAATTTTTTTATTGAGTCCGACGACGTGCGATGATCGCATAAAACTCGCAGCCAGCTTAGGCGAAGGGTTTTTGTATGGAATTTCGAGGTTGGGGGTGACGGGCGCCAAAGACACGCTTTCTGACGGCGCCGAGAAATTGGTCACGCGGATACGCCGATTGACGAATATGCCTGTCGCTTTGGGCTTTGGTATATCCCGCCCGGAACACGTGGCGGCGGTCGGGCAATGGGCTGATGCCGCAGTCGTTGGCAGCGGCCTTGTTGATGTGATTTCGCGCGCATCGCCTGCAGGATTACTCGCCGATGTTGAGCGTTATGTGAGGTGGCTACGCGGTGAGTCGCCTGGGAGCGTATGAGGTGAGTGAAAATATAGGTGAGCCTAGAACTAGCTTGGCCGATATATCAGAACGGTTAGATGAATTTCGACGTCGGATTGATGCACTCGATGAACAGATTGTGCGGTTATTGAATCAGCGTGCATCGTGTGCGAATCAAATCGGTGAAGTGAAAGAGTCTGTCGGGATGGCTACATATCAACCCAGTCGGGAAAAAGACGTACTAACGCATGTACAACACGTAAACGATGGACCACTGGCTGATGAAGCAGTCGCGCGAGTCTTCGAGCGAATCATTGACGAGAGTCGCCACCTTGAGGAATTAACAAACGATGGTGGAGAGGTTCATGCGGAAACTGGTGGAGATTAGCGCATGGTTCGGTTGATGAAACAACGAGTGGTGGAGGGGCAGCTTCAATGAATTACTGTGCTGAGAGTGCAATGTGCTAGGAGTTCACGCGTGGTCTGGCGGTTACCCGGGGCTAAGCGTAAGTCCAGATGCTGTCGTGTGATCTATGGATAATCCGGTATCTACGTTACCTGTCATTCAGCCAGACACATCGACGTCGCCGACGCCGGTTTTTGAAAAGGTGGCACTGGTTGGCTTGGGGTTGATCGGCGGCTCGATTGCGCTTGCTTGCAGGGAAGCATGGCCAAAGTGTCTTGTTATTGCGGTTGATGATAAGGCGGGCCTT
>CAYFJM010000350.1:0-2118 GCA_964343415.1 uncultured Vicinamibacteraceae bacterium
GGTTTACCAGTTGAAACTCGCATCAGGGACAGGATACCAGGTCGTCGGTTCGTTTTCGATGATGGCAAATTTTTTCACGAACTGGCAAACCTGTCCTACGGTCGAACGGGCGATCACCATGACAAACAAGAGCGATCCGCGAGTGACGTCCGAGCAGATGACATTCGCACAGTTGCATGAATTCTACATTGATCAACTTTTCAACCAGATCATGCCGTTCTGGATGAATCACTGCATCGATGTGGAGTATGGCGGCATCAATAACATCGTCGCCGATGACGGTACCGTGTTGTCGACTGACAAGATGATGTGGTCTCAGGGGCGTGCACTCTGGACATTCTCGGCGCTGTACAATTACTTTGAGCACGACCAAAAGTGGCTGGACGTGGCCGATGGAATCGCGAGACTGCTGATCCGATACGGGCGCGACGAAAAGGGTGCATGGGTCTTCAAGCTACATCAGGACGGGCGTGTCGCCGAACCGTACAAGAGCATCTACGTCGATGGGTTCGTGATTTACGGGCTAACCGAATATGCCCGTGCCACTGGCAACCAGGAGGCCCTCGATATCGCAATTGACTCGTACCAAAGAACCAGTCCCCTGTTGCTCGACCACACCAATCTGCCGACTCAGCCGCACCCCATCCCGGATGGTTTCCAGGCGCACGGCCCGATCATGCTCTTCTCCAGCATCTACCACGACCTGGGACTGCTGGCCGACAACCAGGCAATCCTCGATCGTGCACTGGAACTGGCCGAAACTGTCATGACCCAACACGTCCGGCTCGAAGAGGGGATCCTGCACGAATTCGTCAGATCGGGAGGGGGACTGGACGACACCGACCAGTGCCAGACCTTCATCCCGGGTCACACAATCGAGAGTATGTGGTTCTTCGAACGAGTGTATCAGCACCACGGACGGCAAGACCGCATCGCGCAGACGATGAAGCTGATCAAGTCAAGTCTGGAAAAGGGATGGGACGAGCAGTACGGCGGGCTGTTTCTCGCTTGCCATACTGCCGGCGGTACTCCGCAGTGGCACCAGCCGGACGCGAAAAGTTGGTGGACCGCTTCCGAGTCCTTCTACGCTTTGTTGCGCGCCTTCGAGGTGACGGGAGAGCCATGGTGCCTGGACTGGTATGGGCGCATGCACGACTACGCGTTTTCTGTCTTTCCGAATCGGGAGCACGGCGAGTGGTTTCAGACCCTGGACAGGCAGGGGAATCCCGTGCCGAACGTCATCAAGGGTTTTAATGTGAAGGATCCGTTCCACCTACCGCGCGCGCTGATCTACTCGATTCCGACGCTCAGCCGGCTAGCGGCCGAATGAGATGCATTGCTGGACCGGATTTTCACAATACTGTAGCCGATACACGCGCAACTGGGTACAACATTGACGGTTGTCCCCGCAACGATGAGTCTTTCCGAATAACCAAGTTCGATAAGCGGCTACGCAGCGACCAAACCTATCCAAGCAACACCCGGTGACCGGGAAAGCTACTCTCGTAACGGCAGTGAGCGGCGATCTGGCTTAGTTTTGGCAGCAAAAACACGTCATACAAACACGAATCGATGACGCGGAATTGGGACTCGACCCGTTCGAAGCGATCTCGATTTCCGCAAAGAACGGCATCAATACTGAAGAGGCGTTGGTGGGCATCGTCGAGAAGCTGCCGGCTCCCCAAGGCGATCCCGACGGGAAGTTGAAAGCGCTCGTGTTTGATGCTCACTATGACAAATTTCGTGGCGTAATTCTGCAATGTCGCGTGATGGAGGGAACGCTCAAGCCGCGGGATACAATTCACTTCATGCACGCCAATCGCGACTTCAAGGTGGATGAAGTTGGCTATAACCAGTTCCAACTCAATCCTCGCAAACAACTCAGCGCGGGCGAGGTGGGGTACATTGTCGCTGGTGTCAAGAGTGTGCAGGATATTGAAATCGGCGATACGATAACCTGCTGCGAGCGACCGGCGGAAGAACCGATTCCTGGTTACCAGGAAGCCAGACAGGTTGTCTTTTCATCGATCTACCCCATGAACACCGACCAATACAAGGATCTTACCAAGGCACTCGACAAACTGGCGATCAACGACGCCGCACTGACGTATGAAAAAG
>CAYFJM010000351.1:0-2083 GCA_964343415.1 uncultured Vicinamibacteraceae bacterium
TGCTGCAACGCCTTTTGGGATTAAGGCGATGCAAGAACTCGACAAACACAACGGACAATCCGGAACGGCAACCAATGCCATGGTAATGTTTCTGGCGATCAATACGTCCGCCCTCGCCATCCTCCCGACCGGCATGGTCGCTCTGCGCGTCTCAATGGGTTCACAGGATCCTGCTGGAATATTTCTGACAACATGGTTTGCCAGTGCATCCGCGACTGTTATGGCCATTCTCGCCGCCACCTTGTTCGGTCAGTTGCGAGCCTACAGTGTGACGGAACCTAACAATATCGAGGTCGAACGAACAGAGCCCCACAGAGACGATGGCACCGCAAACGTCTCTTCGGAAATAGAACCAGCCGATTTGAAGCCAACCACCTTGCGGCTATGGCTCAATCGCCTCTTTTGGTTAACCTTGGCCGCCCTGGCGTTTCGCTCGGTCACTGCGCAAACCGGGCCTGTATCAATCTTCGAGCTTGTCCGGTCAATTGTGTCTTTTTGGAGCATTCCAATCATCATTGCAGGACTTGTAACCTACGGCTGGGTCCGCCAAATCGCCGTCTACGATTCACTTGTTGAAGGTGCGAAAGAAGGTTTTCAAGTCGCACTTCGGATTATTCCATTTCTAGTGGCCATCCTCGTGCTCATTGGAATGTTTCGCTCCTCCGGTGCACTGGACGTACTTGTTGAATTTCTTACACCGCTTACCACACTCGTAGGCATGCCAGCGGAAGTGTTACCACTTGCCGTGTTAAGACCATTTTCAGGATCTGGTTCCTTTGCGCTCGCAGCTGAAGCGATGCAAGCCCACGGGCCAGACTCCTTAATTGGTTACATGAGCGGAACCTTTACGGGAAGTACCGAAACGACCTTCTACACACTTGCTGTGTACTACGGGGCAATTGGCATCCGCAAGACACGTCATACGGTTCCGGCTTGCCTGACCGCCGACATCACGGGAATTCTCGCGGCCACCTTTATCGTCAATCTTCTTTTTGGGTAAGCAAGCTCGTAAATTAATACGCGAGTTCGCTAAAGCCATCAGTATCCGTCCATTCGACCCGCTTCAACGGAACGTGTCCTCCGGCCCCTTCTCCGGTGGCGTACACATACACAAGAATTTCAGCATATTGCGATTGCAGGGGCTCGACAAGTTCACGTGCAACCGCTGAGGCGTTGAATGCATCAGCGACTTCCACTTCAATCGTAAAAATATCATGCGCCATCGCCATCTTTACGATTCGCCACCGATCGTTTACGAGCGCAGGTCCGGTCGGATTCGGAACGATAGCCGGGCTTGAGTGCATGTTCTCACTCGACTGCGCACAGCTAACACTAACTATCACAGCCAAAAAACCCGTGAAATACCACATAGATCTCCCTGCTTCCCACTACTATCCGCATCTTATCCTAGGGATTCCAGAAATGCATCGATACCCGCCTGCGCTACAACCTCATCCTGATCGGGTGTGCCAGAACTACAGCCAACCCCGCCGACGATTTCTTCATTCACAAACAGTGGTAACCCACCGGCAACAATCATAAATCGACCTTGATTGCTCACATGTATTCCAAATGCAGGTCCACCAGGACCGCTGACTTCGCCATAGGCCCGTGTCGATCGGCGGGCCGCAGCCGCAGTAAATGACTTACTGATCGCAACATCAATACTCGTAATACGGCCATTATCCATCCTATGAAACATCAATAAACTTCCATTATCGTCAGTGATCGCAATATCCATATCGACGCCAATTTCTCGAGCTTTTGCCTCCGCGCCTTCCATGATGCATCGGGCGTCATCGAGCGTAAGTTTCTGTACTGTTCTCATTTATTACTCCCTTGAACAAATGAATTCATTTCTATAGCGGTGCCAGAGGATAGCACCTGATAAAGTGTCACGCAGCAAGGAGGCCGCATGCTCAATCGTCATCTTTTCGTCACTGCACTTATCGCCATTAGCATGACCGCAGAATTCAGAGCTCAATCCTATCCCCCCGGGTATCTAGATCCCGCGCCATTACTTGCCGCGGTTGCTGAGGAAATCGGCGAATCAAACCTCCGATGTATCACCTACTCCGGCTCA
>CAYFJM010000352.1:0-2077 GCA_964343415.1 uncultured Vicinamibacteraceae bacterium
TGGCGTCGGCACAAAGAGGTCTGGTTAAGGTGAGGTGGCCGAGAGGCTGAAGGCGGCGGTTTGCTAAACCGTTGTAGGGTTTATAGCTCTACCCAGGGTTCGAATCCCTGCCTCACCGCCATTTCTTGTTGTTTTCCATGAAATTATTCGAATCTTCTCCGCATACTCTCGCGTAAAAGGGAGTCTTAGAGACGTTGTGCCCCAGGTCGGCCATTTTCGACAACGAATGACGCACGTGTGCTGATCGGACTTCCCCTCCTGGTGACATATTCCAGCACTTGGTAATCGGCCACGCACTGCTCTTCTGTAACCGTGCACCGTACATATCCACGCTGTGCATTGAAAAACTTCACCCAGGGATTCTCGGACAGCATTCCGGTAGTGGAATCTCGTATGTCAGTTCCATCGCCACCTGAGCTTATGGAAGTTCCAACAAATTCAGTGGCTACAATCGGGGCATTGTCATCTTGGTAGTTCACCTGTAAATCGTTCACCCAGTTTGTATGGATATCACCGGTCAGCACGATCGGATTCGCAGGTTGGCGTGTGGCAAGAAAGTTCATGAGTCGACGACGCGCGACCTCATAACCGGACCAGATATCCATCCCGAACATCTCGTCATCACCAGGGAGACGATCGACTCGTGCCATCATGATTTGTTGGGGGATAACATTCCAGCGGGCCATGGATTGATCTAAGCCATCTAATAGCCACTCTTCCTGCATGTTGCCCAGTGGAGTCGCGTTTGGGTCAAGCATGCCGTCGCACGCTGGTCCACTTCGGTCTCCACAAGGCTGGTCCGTTCGATATTGTCGCGTGTCGAGTACGAAAAACGAGGCCAAGGTGCCCCAGCGGAAATCTCGGTATAGCTGCATCTGAGATCCTTGTGGGAGTGACGAGCGACGGAGCGGCATGTGCTCGTAGTACGCCTGGTAGGCAACGGCTCGCCGACGAAGGAATAGCTCAGACGGTAACCCGTCTTCGGAAATAGTGGCTGCGTAGTTGTTGTCCACTTCGTGATCATCCCAGGTCACGATCCATGGGAAGGCGGCATGTGCTGCCTGCAGGTCGGCGTCTGTTCGATAGAGGGCGTGTCGATTCCGGTAGTCATTGATCAATTCGATTTCATCACCTGTATGTGCACGGACGCGATCGTCGCGACCTGCGTACTCATAGATATAGTCACCAAGGTGAAACACGAGGTCGAGGTCGTCGCGAACGAGATGTTCGTAAGCGGTGAAATAGCCCTGTTCGTAGTGTTGGCATGAGGCGAATGCAAAACGCAGATTGGTGGTCGCGTCCTCGTGAGTAGGAAGCGTGCGGGTACGACCGACCGGGCTTTCTTCCGTGCCGATGGTGAAGCGATACCAGTACCAGCGGTTCGGGTCGAGTTCCTCTACCTCAACATGTACGCTGTGTCCGAGTGCAGAATGTGCGATAGCCGAACCGCGTTGAACAGTCATTTGCATCTGTTCATCACTTGCGATTTCCCAGTTAATCTCGACATCCTCGTCGGGCATGCCGCCCCCGGCGAGTGGCTCTGGGGCAAGACGTGTCCAAAGTACAACGCCTGTTGGTGTGGGATCTCCTGACGCGACACCCAACGTAAATGGATAAGAGGAGAAGCGTGTTGTTTGGCCTGACATTGACCCGCTTAGCAGATGTGTTGCAGATAGTCCGATAATTCCAGCGCTACCAGTTAAAAGTGTGCGTCGATTCAATTCGTGAGAAAGCCATGAGTCGCGCGCTAATCGTTTGGTCATTTAATTCCCCTAGTGCAATAGGAATACCGCATATCTGAGCATAGTCTTGTATTGTTCAGAAACGATCAACCTTTTTGGCGAAAGTGTATATTGGGCCTTGACGGTGTCGGACAAGGGGGAGCAATGCGACGACAAATGATTATGGGTGGGCTCGTGGTCGGCGGCGTGGTGGCGGCGTTCGGGTTTCCGTTGGCGCAAGAAAACGTTGCCGAAATAGAGCAGGTCAAGGCAAACCTCTATGTGATTACCGGCGGCGGCGGCAACACAGCGGCGCTCGTGGCCGATGACGGCGTCGTATTGGTCGACACGAAGAA
>CAYFJM010000353.1:0-2040 GCA_964343415.1 uncultured Vicinamibacteraceae bacterium
GAATCGGTGTTGACGAGGCCGGAACCGCCTTCTTCAGTAACCTTCTGGCATTTGGCACAGCCGCCGGTGTCACTATAGCCATTGCAAGAAAAGGGCGGATGCTTCTCTGGACTGGTGTTGGCGTTGCCGCACTGATTCGCCGTGGCCTCTTACTCACACCATTCAAATAGATGTCGAATCAGGTTGCAATTGCCATCATGGCACGTGCCCCGAATGGCCACTATGCCCCAAAGAGTCGCCTCCGTAACGGCATACCGAAAGAAACTGACCGGCGCAACTTATACGCGGCATTTCTTCTCGATACGCTAGCAACGTGTCGAAGTATTGCCAACGTTGTAGTTCATGTAGCGTACGCCCCGGATGGGGGTACGGACGGATTCGAAACGCTCGGTCTAACCTCATCCGATCTTCTCGCCCAACATGGTCATGACCTCGGAATGCGCCAACGCGGAGTGTTTGAAGATCTGTTTGAAGCCGGGTATTCAAAGGTTCTCATCATCGGGTCAGACCTGCCAACCTTGCCTGTTAGCCACATTGAAAATGCACTGTCACAAATTGATGACTCACTGGTCGTACTTGGACCTGCCGAGGATGGTGGCTACTACCTCATGGGACTTGCGGCTCCACGAGGAAACAACGCGGTCCCAGATCTTTTTACGAACATCCGATGGAGTACAACATCCACACTTAAAGATACGATCCGCGCCGCAAAACATGCTGATTTGAACGTGTCTCAAGTTGGACTGTGGTACGACATTGACACGATCGACGAACTATCACGGTTAAAAGAAGACCTAACGATAACGGAGCATATTCAGCGAGCGCCCGAAACAGCACGCACGCTCCGTCATATCACTCCACCGTAACAACCAAGTCAACGCTACTTACGCACATACAGAGCACCACAAACACGATGGCATGCCCGAATTCTAGTTCAGCCTCGTTTGGGTCGACACTTTCCTCACTACGTGCAACGTGTTAGCCTTATCACTGAAATAGAAACCAGGTTTTCTCCCACCAAGAAGCCCCGGTTACAGTCACTGGGTTTTGCTCGGCCGCAAATAACGGGCCTCACCTATCAATTATGTTTCCTAGTAACGCTTGCAGTTAATGTGGGTCCGTAGGCGTTGAGGCCCTCGTGTAATTGAGCGAGGATCTGGAGTACTAATCCGTATGAGTTTCACTGAGCTTGGCTTGCGGTCTGAAATCGTGCGAGCTGTCAAGGGATATACCAATCCCACGTCCATTCAAGAAAAAGCGATTCCTCTTATTCTTAAGGGAAAAGATTTAATTGCGTCCGCCCAAACAGGTACGGGCAAAACCGCCGCGTTTCTATTACCAATCCTTCAGCAATTGCTACTCGGAAAACCGTCCACTGGCCCTCGAGCACTGGTAGTCACGCCAACCAGAGAGCTTGCTGCACAAATTGGTGACATGGCGAAACGTTATGGAAAACATCTAAACCTTCGGAGTGGTGTTGTTTTCGGTGGGGTCGGAATGGAACCACAAAAACGGAAACTGGCTGGAAACCTAGACCTCTTGATTGCGACACCTGGACGACTGCTGGATCATGTCAACCGAAAACAAGCCCCTCTCAACGACATCCAGACTGTCGTTCTCGACGAAGCCGACCGTATGCTTGACATGGGGTTTCTCCCTGACGTCCGCCGTATCCTCAAGGTTCTCCCCAAAAAGCGTCAAAACCTCTTTTTTTCCGCAACAATGCCCAATGACATTGAAGCCTTAATACGGCGTACTAGCCGGGCGCCCGTAATGGTCGAAGTTACTCGCAGGGCAACCCCTGTGAAAAAAGTTACGCAAGTCATTCACCCGGTACAAACGGAGCAAAAGAAAGACTTACTTAAAACCATTCTTCAGAACAGCAACATGCACCACACACTGGTGTTTACTCGCACAAAGGCTCGAGCAAACCAATTGGCTCGCGTATTGGAAAAAGCAGGCCACGCGGCCGCTGCAATTCACAGCAATAAGAGCCAAAATGCCAGAACGCGTGCACTCGCACGGTTTCGAAGCGGAAAG
>CAYFJM010000354.1:0-2036 GCA_964343415.1 uncultured Vicinamibacteraceae bacterium
GGCTATATCCGATTTTTGTACTGGGCTGAAGACGCCTTCGCGGAATGGAATTTTCCGGATTGGTTGAAGCCAGCAGTCGGTGGTCTTCTCGTTGGCTTGGTGCTTCGATTTTTCCCGGAGGTATATGGCTCAAATTTTGATGCGATTGAATCAGCCCTATGGGTGAGATTTCCGTGGGAACTTTTGCTTGGATTATTTGTTGCCGCTATGGTGGCGAATTGTGCGACGCTCGGTTCTGGTGGTTCTGGCGGTGTCTTTGCGCCGAGTCTGTATATGGGAGCGATGTTTGGTGGAGTCTTTGGGTGGTTTGCTCACGAACTGTTTCCGGCATGGACCGCAGGTTCAGGTGCCTATGCCATGGTCGGCATGGCCGCGTTTTTTGCGGCCACCGCAAAGGCGCCCACAACATCCATCATTATCTTGTTTGAAATGACGAACGACTACCGCATTATGCTGCCCTTGATGGCTGCGACGGTCGGGAGTGTATATATGTCACACAGGTTTTCACCGCATAGCATTTATACGTTGCGGCTTTTCCAGCGTGGGATTCCATTTCCCTACTCGGACTCAGAGTCGCCGCTCACGAAGACACAGAAACCTGCACCGGAAACCGCTTAGCGCGGCTCCGGTTTAGCGGTCCGGTGGTATTGCTACTCGAGCTGGACTACTGCGAATCGGCAATGATAATTGCTTCGAGTTCAGCTTCTGCAGTCGGGAGCTCAGCGTCTCCGGCAGGATAATCATTGACCTTAAGCATATAGGCCACGATATCGACATAGGCCTGTGGACTCAAGCTGGCCGGCGCCCCTTGCGGCATGGTGGTTCTGATTGCGACCAGCATATCTGCGACGGACAGTTCAGACCATCGAAAGCTGAACGGCGCACCGATTAGGGCTGGTGCAATGCCGTCTCCCAGTAGGTCATCGAGATGGCATTGTGCGCATTCCTGTTGGTACGCATCTTCACCACGAGTGGCCTGTTCGTCAGTAAAGACAGCATCGTTAGTGGTTTTACCTTGCGCCGAAGCGCCGTAATTAACATTAGTGATACATGCCATCACAAACGCTGCGGCCAAAACTGCCAATAAATTATTCCAATTTTCCATCAAACGTCGTACGCGCATTTACACCTCATTGAGAGCACAAACATGCTGATTAACTCTGAACTGACTTCACTATATCAGTACGCTACACACCTGCGACGAAATCGCACACAGTTCTTAGTAGTTACTCAGATAATTACCAGTTAGACAATCAAAGATCCTTCGTTAATTGTACAGCGCCGTAGACCTCTGTTGTCCATGGATGCTAGCTGAGGCCTGGTGCTTATTGACGATTGCGCATGTGTTATCGTTCGATTGGTGACCGTGCGTTCCTTCGATCTGCCTAGAACGTCTGATTGTGCCGACTGTGAGCAATTTCTTGAATCTGTTGGCGAGTTTGGGCGGTTGCACGCTGTGAAGCTCTATCGACTTTCTTTAGACCTTCCAGCCGGGATGCCGTCGTTGCCTTGTCTCGATCACGAAGCGATGCTTCACGAAGGGATTTCTCCACATGCCGCCGCTTATATTGAAGACTTTGAGACAGGGGGTTTGCATGAGGTTGTTTGTGTGCCGGCGCAACGCCGGATCGAAATAGATGTGGTCTCAACGGCGGGCGAGCATTCGACGGAGTCGCACGAGTTGTTGGTAGAACAACTAAAGAAACGCTATCCGATGCATCAGATTATTGTTAATGGACCATCGTGGCTTCGTGGTGACCGCCGTGTTGCTCGCGCTTGTCGGTCACAAGTGCCGCTACGTGACGTGTTGGTAGGGTCCGACTTTCAGGAGTTGGAGCGATCACTTGAGCAATTACGTACTGTTGGAGCATTGATGGAAAAACAGTCGCGCGTGGCCTCATGGAGTGTACGAACGGTGACAGGACCTATGTTGGCTGTCGCTGGTGTAATTTCCTATCAGGTTCTTGGGACGTTGACTGATGCTTTGGGTGAACCGTGGGTTCAGGGGTTGCAATATATCGTTGTCGGTTCTCTTG
>CAYFJM010000355.1:0-2035 GCA_964343415.1 uncultured Vicinamibacteraceae bacterium
CGGCCCCGCCATTTTCGTTTAAATGGGCAGCTATTTGCTGCCCATTTTCTTTTTAATGTGTTCGATTTCTAATACAAGGGTTCTGTGATGTCGGGATTAAGGCCAGCGATCTTTCTTGATCGTGACGGCACTCTAAATGTTGATGCCGGTTACCTAGATCGTAGAGATCGATTGATATTATTTCCCTGGAGTGTTGAGTCCATCCGGTTATTGCGGCGGGCGGGTTATGCCGTGGTTATTGTAACTAATCAGAGTGGCGTTGCTCGTGGGATGATAGAAGAGTCTTTCGTGCAAGAGGTCTATCAGATTATCCAAGCTCAACTTGCCGATATCGGTGAAGAACTCGATGGTCACTACTATTGCCCACATGAGCCATCCGCATTGATCGAGGCGTTTCGTGTGGACTGTGAATGTCGTAAGCCAAAGCCGGGTATGGTCACGCGCGCAGCACGGGACCTTGGGTTGGACGTCAATAGATCTGTGGTTATTGGCGATAAGTGGAGCGATATTCGTCTTGCAAAGCAAACTGGCGCGCGTGGTGTACTTGTTCGGACTGGCTATGGTCGAAGTCAAGAGAAAAATCCCCAAGAGGGACTATCAGCGGATGTTGTAGTCGACACTCTGATGGATGCTGTGAATTGGATTTTGCGCTATCCAGTTCCTGCAATTCAGTAGAACTTTCCTACTGTGGTACGATGCCGGCAGGTATGCCTTTTCGAGAGATTGTTGGACACCGGGCGTTACTTGATGTCACAGCCAGGGCTCTTGTTCGCGACTCCCTCCCTCCCAGCTTATTGTTTGCAGGTCCAGAAGGTGTTGGAAAGCGGCTTGTTGCTCAGAGTATTGCTCAGGCCATGAATTGTTTAAGTCCGCATATTGGCTCAGGTTCAGACACGCTTGCGATAGACGGGTGTGGCACTTGTAGCGTATGTCATCGTATTGACCGAGGTGGATTCTCAGATTTCATTGTAGTCAGGCCGACCGAGACTGGGTCAAAAAATATTGAAAGTGAAACTGGGTCAATAAAAATCGATCAGTTGCGTCCTGTTCTTGACCAAGCAGGATATCGACCATTTGAAGCAAGGCGACGTGTTGTTGTGATTGATCAAGCCGAAAGGATGGCAGCTCCGGCACAGAGTGCTTTTCTCAAGAATCTTGAGGAGCCGCCACCCTCCACGCAATTTATTCTTGTGACGTCTCGCCCGGACATGTTGCTCATGACGGTTCGCTCAAGGTGTCCGCAACTACGCTTTGGATTCTTGACGGTAGATGAGATTGTCGACGTGCTCCTTAGGGATAAAGCCCTTGAGGAAAAGGTTTGTCGTGCCGCCGCAGCAACATCTGGAGGAAGTATTGGCCGGGCAATAAAGATAGCCACAGGTGAATTCTCGACTTCCCGTGACGCTGCTCTCGAATTCTTAGATGCCATTTCCTCGGCTCCTGATGTTCGCGGGAAAGTAACTTGTGCCAAGGCGCTTTCGACTGTGAAGGGAAAACGACGAACTCCTGCGGCGGACCGTCAAGAGCTTCGCTCGAGGCTGGAGTCGATGAGTGCCTTACTTCGTGACATTGAAGCAGTTACTACAGGGACAAGTATTCCCTTAGCAAACGCTGATGTTTCAGAGAAAATTCGAAAGATAGCCGGGAAGCTTGGCGGAGGCCGAAGTCGTCGTGGATTTTCGATTGTTCATCAAGCGATCGCTGCCGTGGATCAGAATGGAAGTTCTAAAGTTGTTGCTGATTGGGTCGCCTCCAGGCTGTGACTGTTTATGCGTTTGTTGATGAGGCGGTCGTTTATTGGGACGAGGTTCGTCCCGGTTGGTTGCGAAAGCCGTTTTCTGTTTAGAGGCGTTGACTTTGAATCAATCTAAGTTGTCGTCCCGACCACGGATCGGAATTACGCTCGGAGACCCCGCAGGTATCGGGCCAGAGATTGTGCGGAAAGCGGCCAGTTGTCAGGCGATCACTCAGGTGTGCCGGCCGGTTTTGTATGGCTCGGAGAGTATTACTGACGAATTTGTCGGCCGTGAGTCTG
>CAYFJM010000356.1:0-2033 GCA_964343415.1 uncultured Vicinamibacteraceae bacterium
GGTTCCTCGGTAGGGCACGATGCGATCATTGGCGCGGGGGCAGTTGTGATCGGTGATGTGCCACCGTTTCAGATCGCGGCTGGCGTGCCGGCGGCAATTATTCGTGACAGACGCGATTCGACCTAGTGACCTTCGTCGGCCGTTTGCTGGGGTAGAACTGAAACCGGGCGCCAAGAATCAGTTGCGCTGAATTCTTGGGCAGCAAAGCACCAGACGACAATTCGTTTGTCAGTCCAGTAGGTCGGCGTTTCTTCTACCCGCATTCGTATTGCGGTAAGGGCGGCTGTTGCTGTCGACTCACGGACAGCCACCAAGTCGATTGGTAGCCCAAGTTCGAACGCAAGTTGGTCAACTAGCCCCCCATTGGCTGCATGCATGTCGCCACCGGAATGGTAGATTAATGTGTGACTATCACCAAGCAAGACGACCGGGCTACTGTCAGCGACTGTCGAGCGGCCAGCATCCTGACCAGCGTTTGCTGCGACTAGCCGGAGCCGGATTTCTTCAGAAGCCACTGGAGGGTCAATGTTGTGGACAAGATTTCCCGAAATGGAAGTAGAAGACCATTGGTTAACGTATTGCACGGTCTTGAATAAATTGGACCACGAACGGGTTTTGAGAATGTCCGCGATCTGTTGGGCCGCGATCACACAGCCGGCTCCGGACCAGTGGGTATCGAGTCGGCAGTAGAGTGGGTTCTCAGGGTGAAACCGTTCCCGCAGAAACCTCTCAGTAAGATCGAGTACAGGTATTCCTCGTTGTCTGAGCAGTTCATAGAACTCTACGTGGTTCGGGTCGAGTCGAGGAACTGGCGTTGGAATGAGTGTTTCGCTTAAGCCCACTTTATCGGGAAAGATGAGAGATTTTGGTGGAACGGGAACGAGTAGGAGTTCAACATCTTGCTTTTTAAGCTGCTGATGAAAATTGACAATGGTGGAAAGAGGGTCATCGGCGGTTGATTGGTAGGGAGAGTCATTCCAAAACTTACCGCCTGCAACATGTCGGAGTTCTGGTGCCGAGAAAAACCAACCGTCTGTTCCAAGAATGGCGTTTGTTTCAAGGTTTGTGGTTTCCGCAGACCGCGCTGCGAAGGCTGCTCGGACTTCCGTAATGAGATCCGGAGATACGTATGCAGGTCGGCACGCAATGAAGATCTGTGCCGTGGCGGCGATAGTCCAAAGTGCGGTTCGTGCTTTGGTTATTTCAGTCAACGTTTCATACGGTACGGCCAGAGATACACCGCTCGGATTGTCTACGGAATTCCATTCATTGTAGCCTCTTAAAAGCTTGACGACCGTGACAGTACGAGTCTTCCCAACGTAATAACGATATTCACGAATGTGCGGCATTACAGGTATCGTCGAACGAGACCATCGAAAACCGATCAATTGTGAGCGGTTATTAAAGATGGTCCGTGTGTTGACGCATCGCGGGCCTGACGACGAAGGTTATGTAGAGTTGCCCGGAGTCGGTCTTGCAATGCGCCGACTGGCCATTGTGGACATAGCAGGTGGTCGTCAGCCATTCACGTCAGAAGACGGTGACATTTATCTCGTGGCAAATGGTGAAATCTATAATCACCATGAACTGCGCGAGACATTGATCGCCCACGGTCATCACTTTCGGAGTGAGAGTGACATAGAAGTGCTTGTTCACGCCTATGAGCAATGGGGGACGTCATTTCTTGAGTACATCCATGGCATGTTTGCGATCGCTCTTTGGGATAGCAAGCAACGAATCTTTCTTGCAGCTCGTGATCGCGCCGGAGAAAAACCGCTGTATTACGCGGAGAATGGTTCAACGCTGGTCTTTGCATCTGAAATTAAAGCCATTCTTGCGAGTGGGATGGTTGACCGGGATGTTGATCTTGAGGCGCTGGATCAGTTTCTTACATATGAATATGTGATTACGCCCCGAACGATCTTTTCGCAGATTAGACGATTGCCGGCGGCACATTACCTTTTGTATCGAGACGGGAGGCTTGAGACCTGCCGCTATTGGGATGCTGGTGCGGTCCCAGAAAAGAACTGGAA
>CAYFJM010000357.1:0-2029 GCA_964343415.1 uncultured Vicinamibacteraceae bacterium
AGGCATGATTGGTTGCTGGGGTTTCAGGACTTTATGACGCTGACCTGTTCCAGTCTCTTTCGAGTTGACTTTCGGCACGGTAAAAGAAGTAACCGCTAGCCGCGGACAGCAGATGCCAGATGCTATGCGGTTGTACAAGGTGAGCGTTGGCACCGCTCACACAGCCAATTGCTGCGTGGTCGAGGCCAAGAAGCATTGCGCCAAAGACAAGTAAGAGTATTGCTCGTCGCGCATCTGTGTTGCCTCGAGTGAGTGGGTCTGTCCACCAAAACCAGATAATGGCACATCCTTGAACGATTACAACTGCGAACCCAACGGCCAGGTTTGCGGTAACAAGAAGCACACTAATTGCGGTAATAGACCAGAAGAGTCGAGGGAAGGTTGACATATCCGCTTGCCGGCGGTGTACGGCAGTGGCGGCACAAATATACCCCATGAACAGGGGGACCGCCGCAACGTCTACGGTTTGAAAAAGTGCGGTATAGGAGACATGAAATAGAATCGAGGTAACACCGATGATTCCAAGTGCTGGGGGGAGATACCGGACAAAGAGCGTTCGGTCACGGTAGCCGAACTGTCGCCACAACAGAATGGCGACGGCAAGGTAGGCAAGTGCTGAGGTCGCTTCAGCAGGATGCGCGATCCAGCCATCCAGCGTCGGTTCGCATGTTTCAAAAAGTGCCGGCGTGAATTCTTTCCATGGTGACATTACGGCACGTATCTATTTGGAGTCTTGTTCGACGAGTTCATCCCAAGCGCTCGCGACCCTATCGCCGAAGTGTTTACTGATCGTCACCCATTCTTCATAGTGATTGGGGTGAGAAAAATTCCACCATCCCACATTGTCGGCGATTGGTACCATGTAGGACAGATAGTCATGAGTGGAACCAAGAAAGCCATGGTGTGTTCCAGGCATTCGATCATCAATACCTCGTAGACTCGGAAACGTCCATACCCCCCACGGTGAACCGTAGTCCGTGGTGTTCGCCGTGCGCCCTATCGCATAGGCGGGATCGATTTCGCCAGGTGCTGTCAGCAGGCTCAAGTCACCAATTTCAATCAGACTAATTTCCGCTCTGACACATCCTAAGATTCCCCAGCACGAAGGCCAGTGATACTGCAGTCTTTCCTGAGGTTCAGTACTATCGTGCCAGACTGACCACGTCCCTAGTATGTGAATCGCATTGTCGATCGGCACATCAAACTCACTTGTTCGAACACGGATACGAGGATTGTGTCTTGGTGCAGAAAACTCGAGCGCCTTTAGTGCTGCATCTGCGATTTCATATCCCGTCGAACGGATTTTGTCCCAGCCGTCGTTGACCAAAACCGGGCGGAGAGAACCATTCGAACTGGTTTCATAGACCCGTTCGCCGTTCTGGTTCCAGAGAGGCACAGGTGTGCCTCGAAGTCCACCGATCTGGTTGCCGAGTGTTCCGACAGCATAAATTCCCAGACCGCCCTCATGTTCTTCAAGGTATTCACGGAGATAGTGCGGGTAATCGCTGGAAATGAGCCGGTTGCTGCTGCCCAGTGTGTCGGGGTGGTTGTGCCAGTTTACGAAGGTAGCGATAGGAGTTTTGGTTTCAGTGTCAGTAAATGATGCAGTCACGATTCGTGTGTTTCTAACGATTGGGTCACGTTGGTCTCGCTGAATGAGATATTGGTCATACGCTTCGGGATTATTTCTGAGTTCGATGCTACTGCTAGGAAAAGAACAAGATGGGTCTGATTTCAGGATGCCAGTCTGTCTTTCAATGCACGATAGATGCGTTGTTGTGGCTGTTCGAAGATCTGCGGGACGAAGAGTATTGAGTGCACTGGCGATCGACTCATAGAGTTTGGTGCGTACCTGTTTTCCGTAGCGCCGATTGTTGCCACTCATGAGTGTCGACCAGTATCCGCTCGCGTCGGGCGCTGAGTGTGTATGTGTTGAATGAATTATGATGTGAGTGGTCGGAATTCCGTAGTCGGCAGCAATACGCCGGCGTACGGGCCCGGTGTGTTTTCGACCAAGACCAGGAAGGTC
>CAYFJM010000358.1:0-2006 GCA_964343415.1 uncultured Vicinamibacteraceae bacterium
ATAAAATTTCCTTCTCGCTCAAGATACCGTCCAAGAATGGCTTCAGCCGCATCGACACTCGACCCCCAACCCCAATCTTCACCAAATGTCATCGCACCGAGACAGAAAGGACTCACGCGAAGTCCCGAACGACCCAAGGTTACATAGTGGTCAAGCGACATACAGCTCTCCTCCAAAACAATCTAAGGTAAATTCACACCGACAGTTGGAATGACCGCGGCCGGAAGTTATTCCGTCTTTAGTCTAGAATATCCGACTTTAATCGATACTCTCCCGTGGTCGGATCTTGCTCTCGATATACAGCATGACAAGACGTGCAAGCTGCTCGAATTTCTGCAGCGACCGCCTCTGCCGCCATTGAATCCACTAACTCCATCGACAGCGCCCCATCAAGATCATCCATACCCCGCAGCGCAGCACGTACATACCCAATCGCGTCGTCTCTTTCATGGTCACGCCAGAACGTAACCGTCGTCGCTAATTGTTCACGTGATCGACTGAGACGTTCTTTTGTGGTTGCGTAATCTGCAGCAGCAAGCGTTTGCATCGTGGCTGTAAAGTTCGGACCGAGCGTTTCCATTGTTGCCGCAAGATGATCACTTGTATAAATCGGATACGGCCTTTGAGCCAACGTAACGATGCCGACCATTCCCAAGATCGTCACTATCGAACCGCACAGCTTTCCCTGCTGACGAGTACTTCGGACGAAACGCTTTTTATTAGACATCAGTAAGGCGCTCAAGGTGGCCGTTACTATCTCCAAATGAATCAACCGGGACACCGAGTTTGTCGAGAATCGTCATGTAGAGATTCGCCAGTGGGGTGTCGTCAGCATAACGAACATAGCGCCCACCTTGAATACCAGTCGCCTTGCCACCCACCAAGGCAATTGGAAGATCATCGTGAAAATGCGTATTGCTATCACTGATCCCAGTACCATAAAGAAACAGCGTCGAATCCAACATTGTCCCATCGGCCTCGGGTAAGGCCGCTAATTTTTCAACTAGGTAAGCGAACTGCTGGAAATGATATTCGTTAATCTTGTGCAACCGTTCAAGCTTCGCGGGCTCATCCTGATGATGCGAAAGAGGATGATGAGAATCGGACACTCCAATCTCCGGGTATGCACGCCCACTGACCTCTCGAGCCAACATAAAAGAACTGATCCGGGTTAAATCTGTCTGATAGGCCAATGCCAGAAGATCCATCATCAATTTAGCGTGCTCTGCATAATCGCTCGGCACCCCGACGGGCTGATCAACAACCGGAAGCTCCCGCGTACTTTGTTGCTCGGCCATTTGAATACGGCGTTCAATATCACGTAATGCGTCTAGGTACTCGTCAAGCTTGATTTGATCACCAGGACCAAGAATAAGTTCCAGTCCTTCTAACTCACCGCCGACCGCGTCAAGAATGGAACGGTCTCGGCGTAATCGTTCCATCCTGGCCTCGGGATCTGTACTACCGGTAGTCCCAAACAGTCGCTCAAAAACAGCACGTGGGTCGTTCTCAATCGGGAGTGGTGTTGTTGGGGTCCGCCAAGCGATGGTGTTGGTGTAGGCGCAACTTGCACCACCGTCACAGTTGCCAACCATAGCATTTGATTCAATCCCTAGTTCAAGGGACGCCAGTTGCGTCTCCTTTGACAATTCACGAGCCGCTATTTGATCCATTGAGACGGCCGCAAAGACATCCGCCCCACTTGTAATCTTGAAAGGAACACACGTTAGAAAAGTCCCGGCCGACCTCGCATGGTCTCCACCGCCCTTAACCAAGTTAGCTGATTCGTCATCGAGCCCACCACACAGCAGCACTCGATCCTTGAACGCACTTAACGACTGCAACGTCGGCGGCAATGCAGCAAGCGGTCCTTCTTCTTTTGGAAACCAGTAAGGCATCGACATCCCATTTGGTACATAAAAAACGCCGAAGCGACGCACCGGAGCAGCTGCCGTGCGACGTTGTGCCGTCAATGCGGGAACCATGCCATCAAGCAGCGGCAACGC
>CAYFJM010000359.1:0-2006 GCA_964343415.1 uncultured Vicinamibacteraceae bacterium
TGAATATTTTGTGGCGTTGGCGGAAACATTTGAACGTAAGTACGGTGTGACGTTTGAGGGTATCCGTGATGGTGTCCCGGCGTCTGATGCAGATCGACTAGTGCAGTTCAAGATCAATGTTGACGTCGTTATGTCGGTAATGGAGCAGCGCGATGGACTAGGCGCTTGGATTGCTGAACGGGTACTCAATATTGCTGAGTCTGTGGACCGGTCACCGAAGCTACGAATTGACGTTACAACAAATCCATTTATGGATGCTCGGCTTAGAGTTGAGAATCTACCAGTAGACAAGCAAGACGTCGTGGTTGCCAATCCACATACAGGTGACCAAGTAGAGCGTCAGATATCGTTGTTTCTCGAGGCTGGTCTTAAGAAGGGACCTCGGCGAGCAGTCAGTGAAATTGGCGCATGGATGAACTATGTTACCAATGGTCGTTTCATGACGATGGCGGCGGATCTGTCTGGGTCGATCAACATTGAGAACGCAAATTTATTGGGCCATTACGATCCTGTTGATAATCCGTACGGGACGCGATTGAAGGCGGCGATCCAGGAGGCTGGCAATGCGTCAACAATGATCGGGTTGGTAAGTCAGAATGCGGCAGTTGATCCGAAGCAATATGCTGGCGTTTGGGGTATTTCTGGTACGTATGGAGCGTTCACTCCCTTGATGTACACACCGGCTCGTGTGTTTTCCCAAATGAATCAGGATAGTCCGTTCGAACTCGGCGTGCTAAATATTTTGGCAGGACATTCTGGACCCGAGACAGCAGCGGATGCCAGGACTCATTTTGGAATTTTCGCTCCACAAACTTGGACTCTACTTCCGCGTGGTCAGGTTATTAATCTCTATTTTTGGGATTATAACGATGTGGCCCCTGGCTACTTCGCCGCGGTGCAAAAGGCGTTAGAGATCAAGGAAATCGGCATTATCGTCATCCACGTCGCACGACCAGATTTTAATGTCGCTGATCGGACGACCTTTGCAGATACGGATGTGAAGGCCGCGGCGAAAGGACTCTATCTGATTCGTGACTATGACGGTCAGTCCGCTCCCATGGGGACAGTTTTTGTGCAGGGATCCAGTTCAACGATGAATCTTGTCAAGGCGATACCTCGGTTGGAAGAGGCTGGGGTTAACGTGCGGATTGTTTCAGTGATCAGCACGGAACTTTTTGGCTTTCAATCGAAGGCGTACCAGGACAAGATTTTGCCCGATGAGTCTCGATTTGACTGCATGGTCGTAAGTACGATGACGAAACGTGTACCTCCGATTCCTAACTTGGGTCCGTTAACAGAGGAATATTCGATGTACGCGGATTTTGACGACCGATGGAGAAGTGGTGGCCTGGAGCCAGATGTCATCCGTGAATCTCGGCTCGACGAGGATTCGATTGTTAAAGGAATAGTTCAGTTTGCCAAAGCACGAAGCGAACGCCTCGAACGACAGCGGCGCACGTTGAGTCTGTTGGCGTAGGGAAACTGTAAGTCGATCGGATTCCGTGGTCACTAATCAACCCGGGCGTGGATGTGCCGCGTGGCATAGATAGGGAGCTTTTATGAATCAGCCTAGGCGTTATCGTGTTGGCGCCATTCATGCATTATTGAATGCGATTCCGACGACTCAAGCGGCGTTTGATCGCGGTTGGCCGGAGGCTGACGTTGCGCATTTACTTGACGGGTCGCTGTATCTCGATCGCAGTGAAGGCAATGTTGATGATGATGAACTCGCGACCAGGATTGACCGTTTGATCCGGTATAGCGAAACAACCGGAACCGAGGGCATTATTGTGACGGGGTCATTTTTCGGTGAATTTGCAAAGCAAGCCAGAGGAAATGTTAATGTTCCTGTCGCGACATCATTTGATGGCATTATCGAGCGTGCGTTAGAACTCGGGCAGCCGTTACATGTGTTGGCGACCGCGCCGGATTCGGCGACGTTTCTGTCGGCGGAGCTGCAGCGGGAGGCCGAGCGCCAAGACCAGAGAATTACAGTGACGAGCGGG
>CAYFJM010000360.1:0-1998 GCA_964343415.1 uncultured Vicinamibacteraceae bacterium
TGTCGCAGAGGAACAGGCTCGTGTCCTCACTGAAAAACAACTTTTTCTGCTCGAACAACGCTGGCAGGTAGAACAAGAAGAAATTCAAAAAGAACTATCGGTAGAACAGGCACAAATAAATAAAGAGTCGCAGGTCTTACTTGAATCTCAGAAAAAAGAAACAGCCGAAGTTCAGCGGTCGCTTGCTCGCCAGCGTGAAGAACGAGATCGCGAAATTGCCCTGTCAACAAAACAAATGGAATTAGAACAGACCGAAGCCAAACGTCTCGAGGCTACTGCAGCAAGACAACGCGCTGAACACGAAGCTGAATCTGTCCGCCATGTTGCAGATGCTGAACGCCAGAGAATCATCGATCTGATCGAAGCTGAAAATAATGCTCAAACGCGACGGGTCGAAGAAGAAAATAAGGCCCAAATATCAAAGATGCACATGCTAGCCCAAGCCGAAGCCAGAAACGAAGCCGCACAACGAGAAGCGGATGCGACGCTGACCCGAGCCAAGGCGTCGAGTGAGGCACAACAAATCAACGCACTAGGCATCGAAAAAGAAGCTGCTGCTAAGGGTCGTGCAGAAATGGAAGTTGAACAGCTGCGTGTGCAAAATACACAGCGTATGCTAGAAGCTGAGGCAAGTGGTATCGAAGCTAAAGCTGACGCGCTGAAGAAATACAACGATGCCGCAACATTTCTTGAACTATCAAAAATGCACATAGAGGCAGAGCGCGATGTTCGTAGTGACCAAGCGAAAGCAATGGGTAATGCACTCCAGGGTGCCCAGATTCGCATGTACGGCGGCAGTGATGATGGAACAATCGACAACATCCGTGGACTTTTTACGTCAGGATTCGGAATCGGTGAAGCACTCGAAGGACTGGCACAATCTCTTCCTGAAAGTCTTCGCCAACGTTTTACACAAAACGGGGTTCGAGGACTTTTTGGAACACCTAGTAACGTAGGAAAATTTCAGAGTGCGGTTGGCCAAATAGGAGAGCTGCTAAAGGATGTTCTGAAAACCAAGAAAGATCGAGAAACCACTAGTTTTAGAGACGCAATTGAACAACTTCAGTCTGCGGCTGGCACTAATGTTTCAATAAATGAGGCGGTTTCCGTACTAACAGAATTTAATCAAGGCGGAGTATTCGATGATGTTTCATTCGAAACAGTCTGGAGCCTAATTCTAGCTACCGCCAAAAACGTTAACTAGCTCTACTCCAATCTAAGATGTCTACGCCTGACCTCGACGTCGTTCTGTCCGACGTCTGTAAAACTTTTCCAGGCGATACCAAGGCTGTTATTGATTTTAATGCCGAAATTGAGCATGGCGAGTTTGTTGCCATGCTCGGTCCCAGTGGTTGCGGTAAAACCACAACACTCCGGATGATCGGTGGCCTTGAAGAAGTCACTTCCGGTAAGATTTTTGTTACTGGCAAAGATGTTACCGAACTTCCGCCGTCACAGCGTGACACATCAATGATGTTCCAGAGTTTCGCGCTGTTCCCACACCGAACGGTTTTCCAGAACGTCGAATTCAGTCTCAAAATGCGTGGCCATACCCAAACTGAAAGAGCCAAGCCAGTTTGGGATATGCTCGAAATGATCGACATGTCAGAATTAGCAGACCGTTTCCCGCGAGACCTAAGCGGCGGTCAACGGCAACGGGTTGCCCTTGCTCGAGCTCTAATCAGTCGCCCGGCCGTACTACTACTTGATGAACCCCTTGGGTCACTCGACTTTAGTCTTCGGCAAGCAATGATGGTAGAACTAAAAAAGATCCAACAGGAACTAGGCATTACGTTCATCATGGTTACTCACTCCCAACAGGAAGCATTGTCAATGGCCGACAAGGTCATCGTCATGAGTGATGCTCTAATTCAGCAAATCGGCACCTCTCGTGACGTCTACGAACGACCTCAGACAAAATTTGTTGCCGAATTCATAGGTAATAATAATCTTTTTTCGGGCACGGTACGATCACGTAGTGGCTCGCTCGTCATTCTG
>CAYFJM010000361.1:0-1972 GCA_964343415.1 uncultured Vicinamibacteraceae bacterium
ATAGGCTGCATCCTTTTCATCCACTGGAGATTTTTCATCCGTGCCGTTTGTTACGTCACGAGCCGCAATCTTTTCCTGCCGGGCATTTTTCGCAATCCCCTGTTCATCCAGATCAGTCTGAATGCCAGCCGCCACAGCTTCCGGGTCAAGGACCAGGGAATGCTCCGTCGAATTAAGGCTCACATCCTTGCCGCCCGCAATAATCTCATGGCGCCCATGTTCGTCGTACCACTTCGTCAGTGTTGCCGTCATGTGCATTTTTTCAATGATATTGCGCCATCCAATTCCGGTATTGTACGCACAGAATGAAATCTCACCCTCTTGCGTCGCATACGGAATAATGCAACGTTCGGTACGACGGAAATCATAGTTAAAAAGATCCTGAAACCACATACCAGCAATAAACAAGAAATTCCATCGGTCGGAACGACGTTTATCAATGTCTGCCTTAGTTCGATCGCCGGAAACTGACCCATAGTCATGCCCAGTCGCCCCAAAAGTCTTATCGAACTTCTTTAAAAGATCAGAAAGTTTAAAGTGCGTCGGAGCTTTGAACGGGTCGTAATTCCGCATCAACGCGAGCGCCATCCCAACTACCGAGCTAGTCCGACTGCCAGCAGCATCGTTAACTCTGGCAATATCCTTAGCAAGGCGTTCTCCCTTGACAAACGCGGTGAACGGAACTGACTCTTTAGTTTCCTTGTCAATCATTACGGCCATACCAATGCCACAATTCGGATGACAACCACAGTTCAGTTGACCCCAGTTTTCCTCTGGTCCGTGAACTAGGTCAGCCCAGTCGGTAAACGTGCCCATAAAAGAGATTGGAAACCAATCCCGAGTTGGTTCGCCAATACCAGTCTGATCCTTTACGTCGTGTGCAAGATGAGACAAGGTGTAGCGCTGTGCTTCGCGACGTTCTGGCGTAATTTCTTCATCGCGCCCAGTAAATGACACCGGTTGAAATGAAAGGAAGCTAATTGTCTTCGGATTATCAAGGGCAAACTGTACAACTCGACCAACCTGTTCATTATTAATGCCGTTCACAATCGTAATGACTGGAACAATATCTACGCCAGCTTTGTGCAAATTCTCGATTGCTCGCAGTTTTACATCGAACAAATTACCAACCAGTCGATGAGAATTCGCCGCATTACCAATTCCATCGAACTGGAGATAGGCGTATCGCAAACCCGCGTCCGCTGCGGCACGAGCAAAATCAAAGCTCTTAGCGAATTCGATACCATTGGTCGCTGCCTGAACGCTGTTGTAACCGACCTTCCTCGAATAACGAACAGCATCGAGAAAATACGGCGACATCGTCGGCTCACCACCAGAAAATTGAACTGACATCTGCCGCTTCGGCTTGATCGAAATGGCATTATCAAGCACCGT
The DNA here is from genome assembly GCA_964343415.1 of uncultured Vicinamibacteraceae bacterium. Taxonomy (GTDB): domain Bacteria; phylum Acidobacteriota; class Vicinamibacteria; order Vicinamibacterales; family UBA8438; genus DTWD01. Next base: position 1,396 of record CAYFJM010000361.1, read on the forward strand.
CTTAATGTCTTCCCACGGCAACTCATGTACAAAACCAACCTGGTTAGCGTCCATGAAACAGGGGTCACACATCATGTTGCATCGATTCGTCAGATCAACCGTCAGAACCGAACCCCGGCCATACTTAATGGTGCTGCTACCATGATTGTGTAGCTTTTCATCGTTATGAGCCCGCATATCACTGCCAGGAAACGATTCCTCAAGATGGCGAAAGAACTCAGTATCGATGGCCATTACATCCTCAAAGTGACCATGAATAGGGCAATCTTTCTCCATCACGATTTTGCCGTCTTTTTCAACAATCATCGCTTTGATTTCACCGACTTTTTCGTTCAGTAAAATCTTGTAGTCCTTCTTACCATCTAGAATTTCTTGCCGCGCTTCTCTCACACACACGGGGCACAGCGAATCCGTCTCTCGAGGCCAGCCTAACGGCGGTTTGACCTTTTCGTTTGACTTCAATAACGGCTTGTCGGACCAATTGGGTGTGAACGAAGGTCGCTCCATTATTGAGCTGTACTTATCATAGAAAAACCAGGCGCCATTGGCGGCTACCGACAATCCCTTTTCAACGTAT
>CAYFJM010000362.1:0-1966 GCA_964343415.1 uncultured Vicinamibacteraceae bacterium
TTGTTGGGGTGACATAGATCGACTCTTCAAAAAACGGTCCTTCCAGTAAGTCAGGTTTGTCGAATATCGTCAACATACGGAATTCGCCATTCGTCACAAATCCTTCTATCGCTACTTCCCGGCCAGAAATATATTCCTCGAGCAAAAACACATCACTGGTCTTTTCACGACGCGCTAACACATCCGTACTGCGAAGAAGTATCGCCAACCTCCCTATCGCCGCCTCAAGTTCAACCGGACTATCTGCCCTGATCACACCACGACTAGCCGATAACGTCAGTGGCTTAACAACACACGGAAACGGCACATCGTCTAGTTCTCCTTTATTAATTTCAAGCGGCACAGATTTAAACCATGGAACAGGCACATCTGCATCACGAAATCGATTACGAGTTTCCAATTTATTCGTTGCAATACGCGCCGCTTCTATTGGATGAAAACGTACCCCGAGCGCTTTCGCGGCAAGTGCCGCAAGGACGGCGGGACGGTCTCCGACCGCTACGACCCCAGCGATAGGATGACGGGACGCCTTTTCGACGATAGTCCTGACCGACTCTGCTTCATTGTGAAACCGAATCGGCACTGCCGCATCTCGCCATGGGTCATCAAGTTGGTGACACCGATCGGTTGCAAACATCAATGAAATACCGCACCGATCAGCCACGTCACCAAACATCCGAATTTGGTAACCCGTTGTCTCGGCAACAAGTAAGACACGGGCAGAATCTATCTGCGATTGCACCATCTAGATTAGAGCTACCTGCTCCGTCGTTGGCTCTGCTCAGCAATACCAAGGTTCGTTCAGGTAAGGCACCTCCGTTCGCTGCCGTTGTCCGCTGGACTTTCTGACCGCTGACCCGGCTCCATGATGCGCGCGCGTCCAGACCTCGTCGAACATTGCTTGCCGAGACACATGTAAATTTTGTCCAACGAGCGCACCAATGTCATCGGCGAGTCGGTCTATCGTCGGATCTTTGTGGTGCCAGGGCTACAAGAGGCGCGCCTCATCGTAGCTTCCGGGGCGGAAATCTGAATCATCCAGGCCAAGTAGTGGAGATCCAGATGTTACGAGCAATCGGATCCCCAATTGAATTGGTGCGACGCTGTTGACCAACTCGAGTCGATCGATCTCCGTTAAGAAATCACGGTAACTTTCAAGCGTAGTCCATGGCGTAAATGCCACAAATGTCGGTGCTATCGGCACGCCAGCCGCCTGACAGATATCAACTGCGCGCTCTATATCACCACGTGTATGACCTTTCTGTAAACGTTCTAGAACAACGTCATCAAACGACTCAACCGCACTTGTAATAAACACGCACCCGGTATCACGAAGTTCAGGAATAACCTGTTTATGCTGTAACAAATGTTCAACTTTAACTGTGACGTCGTAGGTCAAACCAGGAAAGCGTTTGGCTACAGCCTGCACCACGCGCCGTGCATGCCGAATACCATTAAAAAAATCGGGGTCTCCGAATGTAATATGTTCCGCGCCATTTTCAATTTGACGTTCAAGATCCCCCACGACAACATCTACCGGAATAATCCGAAACTGTCCTCCATACACCGGCACAATCGGACAATGGCGACAAGTATGTTTGCAGCCCCGACTAGCCTCTGTGTACCCGACAACTCGTCGCTTCGCACCATCCTGAAGCGTCGCATATTCTGTTAGTGGTGGCAGACCGTCCCGATTAGGGATTACAAACTTCAGCCGTTGAATACCAGCTTCACTAGCCGTCATGGGAGCCTTGTTCATCGCCAAACGAACAAGATCGGCTTCGGATTCAGATCCGAGAAGATGAGACACACCAAGAGAACGGAGAAAAGACGCGTTCAAAAAAGCATACAGCCCATAACCACAAAGCTCGACATTCGGGTTCAGATCTCGAAGCCGTCTGATTACTGGCACCGCAAGCCGCGTTGCCGTATGCATTGGAAGATGAAACGCAACGAGGTCCGCCCC
>CAYFJM010000363.1:0-1962 GCA_964343415.1 uncultured Vicinamibacteraceae bacterium
AAGTATTCGGAGCGATTTGGGCGTCAGTACATCGCGCGATTCCGTGCGAAATTGGCGCTTCCGGAAATGGCACCAGTCGAAGTTATTCACGAGTGCCTCGAACTATTGAGTGCGCAGGCAGTCGACTTTACGATATTTTTTAGACAACTAACGACGGTGGCCAATGGCGAAAAATTGGAGGCAGTTCGTAAGCTATTTAGAGAGCCTACCGCCTTTGATGCCTGGTTCGAAAAGTGGTCGAAAATGGCGGACACGGTGACGCAACTTGCCGTGATGCGTGCGGTGAATCCTGTGCGCATTCCGAGGAACCATCGCGTCGAGCAGGTTATTGAAAGTGCGTACAACGGAGAGTACGCGCCCTTTCACCGCTTGGTCGATGCGTTGGCGTTACCTTTTAGCGACAATGCCGACTACGCAGCGTACGAAGAGGCGCCGAGGCCTGACGAAATCGTCCGTGAGACGTTTTGTGGGACGTAGTTTGTTCTCGGAAGCCTTAGTGAGTAGGTGGTCCTGATAAGGACGTGCAATCAAGAGGTTATGCGGGTGCGGGATAGAGACGAAAACCAAGGTCCTGGTGACATCGCACAGCAACAACATGAGTTGCCTCCGGTTCGACAGATCACAGTTGATGAACTTAATGAAGTGATGCGGAGTGACGCGACGTATGAGTTGGTTGACGTGCGGACAGAGTTTGAACAATCACTGGCAGCGATTGAGGGATTTCGTCTTCTCGATCAGGTCTATCACGATGAGCTGATGGACAGGGATCGAAAGACAGTCCTCATTTTTCAGTGCCATCACGGGATTCGGAGTCAGCACGCCGCGGAATATTTTCGTCACCAGGGATTTCTGAATCTTTACAACGTGCAGGGTGGGATTGATGCGTGGTCTCAGTATGTCGACCGTACTGTGCCGAGGTACTGAATGCCGTGGCGAAGGTTGTTTTGGTCTGATGTGCGTGAAGAAGAGGAGCGTCGTTACCGGGTTAAGAGGTAGGTCATCTTGATCGCAAGTTGTCGATTGCGTACCCAGGGCGCGGTGCGTCGCATACCGGCAAATTGCGGGTCCATATCGAGTCGAATTTCGTCGTACGCGAGATAGATATCGCTTCCCGGTTTATAGATCCAGTTAAACCGAATACTGTTACTGATTTCATGGGTAACGGAGTTGTACTGCGAGAGCGTGCGCAAGGTCAGCGTTGGCGAGAAGGAGAAGTCGGCGGTCAAAGCTGCGAGGTCGGCGATGAAGTTACCGCCGGGAAGGTCGACGTCACTGCGCGTAAACTTTAGTTCGGTCGAAATCTGACTTGAGGCGCGGAAACCAACCGTGCCTCGAATATCCTTCCGCGTGCCGCCAAAAAAGGTTTGCGGCGTGTAGCGTATTTCTCCGTAGAGTCGACGTGATGGATCGGTGGTATACGTGTAGACCCATTCGCCGAATCGATAGGTGCCGGCCGGGATCGTGACGTTCTCGTGGATATAAAAGGGTGCGTCGAGTTGTTCGAAATGGTCGTTGTAGAACACCCACCCGGAGGACCCATCTTCGAAATAGATGCCGACCATATGATGCATCCGTCGCGTTAGAAGGCGGTTCTGTTGGTCGGTGATGTAGGTGATGTTCCACATCGGGTCGAGCATCCGGATATTCCATTTACCGGGACGTGGATTCCATTCGGTGTGGAGTTTTGACGTGCGAATACCGACTCGTGGGACAAAACCTACCTCGGCATTGAAATTGTCCTGAAGGTCAGCATATTCACCGAATACGCTCCATGACGGACTGAGCCAGGTACTGCGGAGAAAACCGGCCATTGTTCCGTCTGAGACGCCGGGTGTTTCGGTCTTTGCTAGAAAACCGGTGACCACGAAATTTGTATGCAAGGCGAGTGAGGTATCGGCGGCGAAAGTGCGGTTGTAGTGCGGGCCGCCAATCGTTTCTTTGTTAATAACGATCCCTCCGATT
>CAYFJM010000364.1:0-1945 GCA_964343415.1 uncultured Vicinamibacteraceae bacterium
TCGTCGAATGCCCCACGGATCGACTGGAGGCTCTCAACAAGATAGCGGCTGAGAATGGTGTCGAAGGTGCGACGGAACGTGAGCCAGCCCCGCTGAGGAGGAGCTGCCAATGTCAGTTGTGGCCCACCAGGAAATGACGGTCCTGTTGTGTCAGCGTCGTGAGAGTTCACCGGATAGCGTCCTTCAAGTCGAGAAGGGTGCGAAGATCACAGGAATCCAGCTGATGCACGACACACTGTACGAAAAATTCGCATATATGCAAGCATATGTCATTACCTGTCCATATTGTTCGGTTGGCATTCGGTCCAGATGGTGTCACATCCCTGGCGTTGAGAACCGAATTTGCTTAGGCGACGATAGCACAGCATCCGTCAAAGACCCTGGTTGGTAAAAAGTTCGCGAATCGGTGAAAGGCCACTGAGGTGGATGTGGTTGGCAACGAAAGCCTTGCAACCCTTCTTCAGTCAACTGGCGGGCTAATGAAAGAGTCTGACACGATTACTCTGTCCAACATTCGAGAACGTGACATCGACCTGATCCTGGTCGAGGAATTTCGTTGTTCAACGCGGTTTCGTGATTGGTTCCTCGCAATCGCATTAGATGCACTTGGTCACAACGATCGCAGCAACCTGTCGAGTGTTTCGGTGCAGCACAGTCTGAGCCGAGGTAGCAAGGCAGAGGGACAGGCAGGGGAGACCGACATTCATCTTGAGCTTTCGCTTGGCGAACGCCGGATTGTGGTACTCGTTGAGAACAAGATCGACGCACTGTTCACGGACCGACAGCCCGAACGGTATCGCGAGGAGTCGGAGCGGCTCGTTCGCGAAGGACATTGTGATGAAGCTCTGACGATTCTCGTGTGTCCCAAACGCTATCGGGAGAAACATCCGGAAGCTCAGTTGTTCGACGTGTGCATACTTCATGAGGAAATTGCGGATCGGTTTCGGGAACTTACGAACGTGAGCGACGGAGAAGTATCCGAGCGATATAGGTTTCGACGCGAAATGGTCGAACTCGGTCTTTCTCGCGAGAAACGTGGATACCAATCAGTTCCCGACGGGCAGGTGTCCGCCTTCTGGAAGGCCTACTTCGAACTCGTTCAATCGGTTGCCCCAGGGCTTGGAATGAAGCAGCCGAGTCAGAAGCCGAGTGGTGCCCATTTCATTCGCTTTGAGTGTCTGGAGCAGTCGTTCGTCGATGGTTTTCCACGCGTTTCTCTTTGTCATAAGCTGCGGCCGGCACACTCCCGAATTGAACTTGAGTTCCCTCATTGGGGAGCAGAGATCGACTCTCTCAATGCCAATTTTGCCCCACTACTGGAAGAAGGAATGAACATCCGGGTTGGGCCGGCGAGAAGAGCAAAGAATGCTCCGCTGATGGTCTCCGTCAGTGTTCCAACGCTAGATGTACACTCTGCCGCCGAACCACAATGCGACGTAATTCGCCAGTGTCTTGGTGTGGCGGAGCAACTGAGAGATTGGTATCACCGGCACCTCATGTCTCTTGAACGATTCACTTTGGCGAAGTGATCGGAAAATCCTCCGCAGAGATCCTCGTCACGCGGCAACGCTAACGGCCCACCGCCCGACGCTGCGGTTCGGATCTGGCGGTTATCGCACGTGAGCGGCCTCGACGATGGCCAGGATCGCCGTGTGGGTGTCCGGCGGTAGCGAGTGCCAGGTGTCGATCACGCTGGCCAATTCGGCAGTGACCGCCCCGTTACCCGTTTCAGCCGCTAACCGTTTCTCCAGAGGGCCGTTTTCCTCGGGGTTTAGGGGGCATGGTAGCGGATTGCAAATCCGCCATCCCGGGTTCGAATCCCGGCGGCGCCTCTCCTGTTCCAGTGCCGTCTCAGACGGCAAAAGAGCGTCTAACGCGTGTGATTCCTTCGACTTGGGATCATCCGCGTTTTTTGTTGCGCACTGCGGCTGCTCGCACCCCGTCG
>CAYFJM010000365.1:0-1942 GCA_964343415.1 uncultured Vicinamibacteraceae bacterium
GGACCGGCTGGGTATTTGGACCGAAAGTGGCATCGTTGAATCGTTTCCTGATGAAGGTTTGCGGGTTAAGTGGCGGGCTCCGGTACGGCCCGGTTTTTCCGGACCATCCGTTTCAGACGGTCGGGTGTTTTTACTTGACTGGCAAGAGGATCCGTTATCCCGAACGATGGATGGTACAGAGCGTCTCGTTGCGTTTGATGAACAGACTGGAGAGTTATTGTGGTCGCATGAGTGGGAGACCACGTATCGCATGTTGATGGCGTCGTACGCTGTCGGCCCGCGCTCGACCCCGACGGTAGATGGAGACCGTGTATATGCCGTGGGTGCTACCGGAAGATTGTTTTGTCTTGATGTCGAAACCGGTGATGTAATTTGGGCTAAAGACTATATCGAAGAGTACGACACCAGTGTTCCGACGTGGGGTATCGCAAGTTCGCCGCTTGTTGATGGAGACAAACTTATCACCGTTGTCGGTGGAGAACCAGATGCGCTCGTCGTGGCGTTTGATAAACGATCAGGTGACGAGTTGTGGCGGGCCGTGGAAGTTGTCGGCGAGATGGGGTACGGCCAACCAGTGATCTATCAAGCCGGTGGTGTCAGACAGTTGATCGTGTGGCATGCTGCCGCACTTGTATCACTTGACCCAGAAACCGGTGGGGTTTACTGGGAGGAGGAGTGGGAGGTTGGTGCCGGAATGTCGGTGACGACACCGGTCAAAAGCGGTGACTATCTGCTCGTGTCGCAGTTTTACAACGGCTCCATGATGATGCGGTTGAATCAAGATCGCCCTGCGGCCACGATGCTGTGGAAAGGGAGCAGCCGCAGTGAAATGCCGAATGAGACGGAAGGGCTGCATTCGTTAATCACGACGCCATTGATTATTGGTGACTACATTTATGGTGTGGGAAGTTACGGTGAGTTGCGCGGCCTAGATGCGACGACCGGCGAGCGTTTATGGATGAGTGACCAGATGACTGCGCAGGCACGTTGGGGAGCGGCGTTTCTGGTGAAGCACGGCGATCGTTATTTTGTGAACAATGACGATGGGTTTTTGATGATTGCGCAGTTCACACCGGAAGGCTACGTTGAACTCGATCGTACAAAGTTGATTGATCCAAATGGTAGTGCCGGAATTGGTGCCGGCCCAGAAAAGCGGTTTGACCGGGCCATTAACTGGTCACACCCAGCCTATGCGAATCAGCATATTTTGCATCGTAACAACGAAGAATTAATTCGAGTATCGTTGGCCGCTGCGGATTATTAGGAAGATTGCAGAGCTTTTTGTCCTTTGGAAAACTTGTTGACTCGGGAGGGATAGCGCCATGCCTGTCGCAGTAATAAATCGTCGAAGCGTGTTTCTCGGAATCGCAGCAGTTCTAAGCGCAGCGCTGTTCTTAGTGCCAGTTTTACGCGCGGCAGAGGACGTAACTGTTGTGGAGCCTGAATCGGTGGGGATGTCGAGCGAACGGCTGCAACGCATCAATACTTTTATTAGTGATTACATTGATGCAAATGAAATCGCCGGTGCTGTCACTCTCGTCGCGCGAAAAGGGAAAGTAGTGCACTATGACGCGCAGGGCTGGCGCGACAAAGAAAATGGTGTTCGCATGACTCATGACACCATCTTTGAAATGATGTCGATGACCAAGCCAATCGTGTCGACTGCGCTCATGATGTTGTTTGAAGAAGGGCGCTTTCTTCTCGACGATCCAATTTCTAGATGGCTTCCCGAGTACGAAAATCATACTGTGCGAATCAATGGCGATGGGGTTCGCCCGGTAATAGTGCAGGAGGTTCGCCCGGTGACGGTGAGGCATGTTTTAACCCATACGTCAGGGTTAACACTTAATCCCCGTAATAAGGGCTTGTCCGAGGCGCAGATTGCCGACGTCACAAACGATGGGAAGGGGTGGGCTACTTTAGCCGAGCGCGTCGCCCATGC
>CAYFJM010000366.1:0-1942 GCA_964343415.1 uncultured Vicinamibacteraceae bacterium
ATATGAATCATCTGGGGCGAGCTTTAACGGAGTATAAAAGTCCTCCGGTCAAAATGCTTTTCGTCTACAACTGTAATCCCGCCGTTACACTTCCTGATCAACAGCGAATATTAAATGGGCTCAATAGAAATGACTTATTTACGGTCGTATTCGATCAAGTAATGACTGACACCGCACGATGGGCCGATGTTGTGTTACCTGCAACGACGTTTTTTGAACACTACGACCTGGCTCTTAGTTACGGCCACGGCAACGTACAGTTGGTGCAACCTGTCATCGAGCCTATTGAAGAGTCTCGTCCGAATACAGATGTCTTTAGTGAACTGGCGTCAAAACTCGGGATCAATATCGATGAACTACTCCAAACAGACATGGAATCAGTAATTCACGTCACCGGTATGCTGCCAAATTCGGTTGGTCAGCCTCTACTCGAACGCGGTGTGTCGCCACGTGCACGTCCCGTTCAATTTGGAGATACATTTCCACGAACCCATGATGGAAAAATCGACTTATTTCCTGAGACACTGGAACAGGAAGCTCCTGAAGGACTCTATCGATTTCGACCTGATCCGAACCAGGATAAATATCCACTGACGCTAGTCTCGCCAGCCAGTGATAAAACAACTAATTCGACCTTGGGTGAACTTCGCACACGTCTTGTCCGCCTGCAAATACATCCAGATGATGCCGAATCTCGTGACCTGGCTACAGGTGATACTGCTCGGATCTACAACGATCAGGGTGAAATTCACTGCATGGTGGCCGTTAACGCTGATGTTAAGCGTGGAGTGATTAGCTTACCGAAAGGACTCTGGCGACAGAGCACGATGAATGAATCGACCGCCAATACGCTCGTCTCTGATGAACTCACAGACCTGGGCGACGGTGCGTGCTTTAACGATGCGCGGGTGGAAGTAGCCAGAATCGTGACCGCGCAAATCGACGGCGAGAACATCGCTTTATGGACCACTCCCGAAACCCGTCCGAACCGAGTACACTAAAACAATGACAGACACCCCAAGTCGTGACCGACTCGTTAAGTGTATGAAGATGCAAAGAGAACTTCCCGGACTTGACGAACCCCCGTGGCCTGGAGAACTCGGTGTTCGTATTTACGAAAACATTTCTAAAGAAGCCTGGGCTCTATGGGAAGAACGTATGAAAATGATCCTAAATGAGTACCGACTGATGCCGTGGCAAAAAGAAGCCCAAACCATGATGGCTCAACAAATGGAAGAGTTCTTTTTCGGAGAAGGTTCCGCACTCCCCCCCGATTATGTGCCACCTCAAGCAAAAAAATAGCTATCACCAACCGTGCATACTTCCTCACGTCAACAGTCACCGTATTGCCCAGGCACCACGGTCACAGCAGCACATGGATATCTAGTCTTCTTTCTTAAAGCGAAGCGGAATCGCTGGAACTACGTCGAAGCGCAGCACTGCATAAGCGTTACGGAGTGACGTAACGACATCCGCTGCTGTATTACCCCGTGCAAAAATAAAACCCGGATAACTCGAACCCTCCGGCCATGGCACAAAACGTTGGTCCCGCTTCGCAGTAACGATCAGGTCTTCAATCAATGGCATCTTTCTCGCTGTTTCAACACCATTAACTTTTTTGAACACACCTGCATCAGGAACTGGCATCATCATCACTCCCGCCGCCTCGGAAATGAGTCGATACTGCTCAATGGATTCAGCCAATGCATGTCGCAAAATCAACTCTTCAAACACCACTTCACCTCTCGGCCCCTCGAACCGAAGCACTCTCGAACACAGACCACCGATCGACCGCGGCGCAATCTCAAGTACGAACACTGAGTCCGTACCCAACCGACATTCGGCATGAACTGGTCCGTGCGTTAAGCCGATCGCCTGTATCGCGCTGTCAACTTGTCGTTCTACGCGTCGCTGCTCAAATTCGGACAAGCTTGTTGGGGTG
>CAYFJM010000367.1:0-1922 GCA_964343415.1 uncultured Vicinamibacteraceae bacterium
TGGAGTCGGTATCGACACGTTCTCCTATTTCACACGTTTTGCCGCGGTCGTCAATGCATGACGGACATAGACGTGGGCAACGGCTTTACGATACTCCGCGGACGCAAAGACATCACCAAGAAGATCGTCGCCGAGATCGTTGATTACGGTGGACGCGGCAGTAGCGATAGTTGAAGTGGACAGCGGCTGGCCACGCAAGGCATCTTCCACGGCTTTACATCGCGTGGGAGTAGGCACCAAACCACCGATGGCTATTGATGCGTCAGAACAGGTGCCGTTCGTGATGGTGAGCGTGACGGCGACACCAATGACCGCATAGCGGGATGCCGGATGGGAAAATTTCGCATAGGCCGTTACTTGATCGGCTGATGCTGTGGGAATTTGAATAGAGGTAATCAAATCATTGTCCCCGAGCGAGGTCATCATAACGCCCTGAAAAAAATCAGCAATATTGACCGAGCGTTTACCGTCAGGTCCGAGGATAGTTACAGTGGCTCCGAGAGATACGAGGACCGTTGGGAGGTCAGATGCAGGGTCGGCATGCGCGACATTACCACCAATGGTGCCACGATTTCGTACAGCTGGGTCACCGACTTGACTTGCCGCGTCAGCTAACGCTGCGGCATGCTGCTGCACGTCACTTGATGAGGCAATCTCAGCATGTGTACTCAGTGCACCGATTGTCAGTTGGTCAGCAACCGAGATTCCCTGTAGATCGGCAATGCGACCGATATCAATGACGGCCCCGGGGGCAGCAAGCCGAAGCTTGAGTAGAGGGATAAGGCTGTGCCCGCCTGCCAGCAATTTGGCGCCGGGATGTTTGGCTAAGAGTTCACCGGCTTCAGCCACTGAGCCAGCACGGAAATAGTCGAAATCGGCAGAAAACATGACCTAATTTCCTTTCGCGTCTTGAATAGCTCGCCACACTCGTTCAGGTGTGAACGGCATGTCAATGGACGTGACGCCAAGCGGTTTTAAGGCATCCATTACCGCGTTATAGACTGTGACCGTTGATGCGATTGTGCCGGCTTCGCCAACACCCTTGACGCCCAATGGGTGATGGGGGGATGGCGTGACGGTGGAGATGACCTCGATCGGAGGCAACTTGTCCGCCCGCGGGAGCGCGTAGTCGAGCATCGTTCCAGTCGTAAGTTGCGCGCTATCGTCATAGACGGCTTCTTCCCAGAGCGCTTGTCCAATGCCTTGGACTACACCGCCATGGACTTGTCCTTCGACAATCACAGGGTTAATTTGCGGGCCGCAGTCATCGAGAGCGGTGTATTTAATTAGTTCGACATGCCCCGTCTCAGTATCGACTTCAACGACGGCAAGATGTGAGCCGTAAGGAAACACAAAGTTTGGTGGGTCGTAGAACGTTGAAGCTTCCAGGCCAGCTTCCATTCCCTCAGGAAGGTCCCACGCAACATTGGCCATTAAGGCAACGTCTTGAATCGTTTTAGATTTGTCAGACGAACCTTTCACAAAAAACTTACCGTCGGCATACTCCATATCTTCGGCCGAGGCTTCTAAGAGATGTGCAGCAAGGACTTTCGCTTTGTCACGGATCTTGCGTACGGCTACGGCCAGCGCGGCACCACCAACCGCTGTCGTGCGACTTCCGTAAGTGCCCCAGCCCATCGGGGTGTTGTCGGTGTCGCCGTGGAAGATCTTCACATCGTTTGCGTCGACACCGATTTCACTCGCGACGATTTGCGCAAACGTGGTTTCCTCGCCTTGTCCGTGCGGAGAGGCACCAATAAAGACATGGACTTTACCCGTCGGGTGGACCCGGACAATGGCACTTTCCCAGAGTCCCCCCTGAAAACCGATCGCGCCGGCGACCTGCGATGGTCCAAGGCCACAGATCTCGACGTAGGAAGAGATACCGATACCCGTGTATTTACCGTTGATGGGACCTTCGG
>CAYFJM010000368.1:0-1912 GCA_964343415.1 uncultured Vicinamibacteraceae bacterium
TTGAGCGGACTGGTGTGCTGACTACCCATTGTTTGATCCGGGTGCCGCTTGTGACGCGGTCTTCGACGAGACGGCCACCGCTGACTACATCCAGTTGATCCGGCACGCGGAACGTCATCCGGAATCGTTTTTTTCTTGTGTCAGAATGTCTCGGTATCCAGTTAATGGTGTCTTTCAAAACGTAGCCGCGTCCTCCTCGAAGTCGCCTGACTAGCTTTCCTTTGTAGGCAATTTCAAGGACGAAACGTTCATCGGGTTCGACAATACGAGGCAGAAACACGGTGACCCATGGTTCATACAAGTCATCCTGCATTCGGCGGTTATGAGTTTCCTGTACAAAGTGTAAGGATTCTCCACTTAGTGGGGCTGGTTTGTCGGCGTCCTGATCGGGCGATGTGGGGAACAGTGAAACTCGTTCGACATCGTCTGAGTGTTCTGCCGACGGTGTTCTCCAGCGCACATCAGTAATTTGAGCAAACGGTGATATTCGGAAACGTAGTACCGCAAGTTGTTCAAGGGGCGTTACCAGTGTTGCCGTACTTGCAACCGCTTCACCGTTATTTTCAATCGCGATATCAACATCTGTTCGAGAAACACTCAAGAGTGGATCCCAATTTTCACGTTCAGGCGTCAAAACCCGTGTCGAGAGTCCGTAGTCAACGGCTTGCCATTCGTAGTCGTCACGAGTGTTGCGAAGGTTGGACGGACCCGCTGGTCCATCGTCGGTTGGATTACGTGGAAATCGTAATGGTGGGTTAATTGCCGTGAAATCATCGAGCGCATGGAATGACATCCAGACGTTCGTGGTATCGTGCCGGCCCTCGAAACGTGAAACACGGATTTCTTCCCGTTCACTTGGTTCAATCTCGATTGAAAACCAATCATGCTTTTGTCCATCGATGTCGGCATAAAAATATTGTTGGTTTGAAACTGGAAGTCGAGTGTTGAGGGTGTTGTGCCAAAGTTCAGCGAACACTCGGCTATCAGGGTTTGCTAATTGGTCTTCAAGAAGATGTTCCCGACGTTCTTTAAGTAGTTCAGTTGCTTTCCGGATGTCGGGTACAGGGGTGGCGTCAGCTAGTGCCCGCAGTTGTTTAGAGAGTGTACTGGTCAACCAAAATACGGCGCGATTAAATGATTCATCGAGCACGTCCGCGTCAATGAGTTTTCTCAGTTGTTGCAATTCCACACCATCGGGTGGAGTCGCATAGACACGACCTTTTCCCAGATACACAGCAATAGGTAATTGGTTGTCTATCGATCGCGCAACGTACAGAGTTCCCTCGTTAAACTCAAAGGTAAATCGATCGATTGTCAAAGTGCCGTTATTGATGTGGCCGGCTGATTCGATTTCAGCAGTGCGCAGGGCTGTATACGGTGCTGGCGGACCCAATCCTACGTCGTCGTTGTTTAAGCCGGAGCTGTTTGCGAGGACTGCGATGGCAGACAAACCAAAGAAAACCGCTGCGCATATCGATCTGGATCGCATACGACGACCATTATCGCTCCCAAAGGTGCAATTCGTGAATGGACCAGTAAAAAATTCTATCGCTGCGAGTTTGACGCAAACGAAGGGTCTTCGTTTGGTTTACTGGGAGGGGGACCTCTATGTGTGCGTAAAAGTTGTCGAGTCGTTCTACAAGGCTAAGCAGTAGACGCGGAAATCCGCGTCCCTGGTACAGTTCTTCCCAATGCTGACCATCTTCGGTTGTTTCAATCAATAACTGGCGAGGATAGTCATTAAAATCTGCTCTCCGTAACCATAATCTCACATGCGAAACATCCGTGGGTTGGTCGAATCGAAGCTCGATCCATTCATGCCCAGCTTGGGCTGCGTCACTAGTCCATCGTGTGCGATAGTCGCCGTCGAATGCACGTTCAAGTCGTCTTTGGTCATGAGATGCAGATGCAT
>CAYFJM010000369.1:0-1909 GCA_964343415.1 uncultured Vicinamibacteraceae bacterium
TCGGCGCGTCGAAGCACGGGAACCAGTGTCGCGCCTCGATAGGTTCGCCCTGAGTCCAGATGTGAGTGTCGCCCGGGTCGTAGCCCATCTCCGGTGTGCGAAAGTAGAGTCCCTTTTTCGGCTCAGCCTCGTAAGTAACGGTGAGCTTGGCCTGCGTCGACGTGGCGATCGGTTTGGCGAAGGTGACGATCAACGCGCGGTCGGTGTTTTGCCACGCCGAGATCCCGGCGCTGCCGGTGACCGTGTGAATCTCGAGGTCGTGCGCGTCGAGTCGCAGTTGGCCAAGCGGCTTCAGGATCGGCTGAAACGTGAACGACGCCTTGCCTGACACGCGCCGGTTTTTGAAGTCCGGTGTGACGTCGAGGTCGAAGTGCTGGATGTCCACCGCCCGATCTGGAGCGTAGCGCTGCGACGGCGAGTCGATGCTGGCCCAGATGCTGGCGGCGTGCCCGCACTGGATGCCGTGGATATGTTGTTCCGCCTTGGCCAAGTGCGCTTGGCCAAGCGAAAGGGCGGTGGCAAAAAAGAGGAGGGTTCGTTTCATTTTCCTAAATCCAAAAAAAGGGTCACCGAAGGTAGAGAATCGTTAGCCCAACGCCAACGGAAAAGATGTTTCAAGGTCTTGAACCTCACATTCAACGTGCTGTACCTGAGCGACGCCCAGATGGCTGGCACAGGTGCGGTTGGGTTCTGCGACCCAGAAACCCAGACGCTTGGAGTCGTGGGCAGTCAGTCCAACGACTCAATGCAGGACACCTTTCTGCACGAGGTGTTCCACGCCATCGTGCACGTGATGGACTTGAAGGAAACCGAGACGGAAGAAAACTACGTTCGCCGTTTGGCGACAGGATTGTGCACGGTCTTGAACAATAACCCGAAAGCGTTCAAGTGGTGGAGCGGGTTGGTTTAGTTGCCAGCAGCTTTCAATTCTTTACTCGTCTTGGCTCCGTGTTTGCGGAGGAAGTCGGGGATTTCGCTAAATGCCCAATACAGTGGTGTTGCTATCGCTTATCAATTAGTACGCGGTGAGTCAGGCTCATATAGGCGCGGTTGATAAAGCCGGTCGGATCACCTTGTTTCTTATCCCATTCTTTTGTGACTTTTGCAGCGTATACATCCTCTAGTGAAGCGCCGTTATCAATCAACGCCATCATACGCTTGTGGATGATGGTCAACATTTCAGTATAATCAGCTAGACCTTGGTAATCTGATATCGGTCCGTGACCAGGGATCACAACTGTGTTCTCGTCTATTTGCTTCAACGTTTTAGAGCAGAACTTAATTAGCCCGTCGAACTTACCGCCATTTCCGGCATCGATAAATGGGTAACCTGAATTGTTGTACACATCGCCCATGTGAACGGCGTTGTGCCCTCGAAAAATAACAGCCGTGTCACCTGTTGTATGTGCAGCGCCGAAGTGCATTAGATCGATCCGCTCTCCATTGAAATGAAACTGCATTGTCTTATCGAAGGTAATATCCGGCCAGGCGCTTTCAGGGTAGGCCTTTTGCTCATAGGAAGTGACCACCAGATTGATGATGTGATCTTGCTTCATCATTTCCCGTGAGTTCGCTTGGGAAACAAGCCAAGTCCCCTCAGGGCCGAGGGCTAAATTGCCTTCCGCATGATCAAAGTGCCAGTGTGTGTTGATGGCGAAATCAATCCCTTTCCCCCCCAGTTTTCCTATCGCGGATTTTATCTTAGGCATTAGTGCAGGAAACTGATCATCTACTATTAGAACGCCATCGTCGCCGATACTGACAGCAATGTTACCGCCTGTACCGAAGAGAACATGCAAGTTATCGCCGACTTTTTTACTGATAATTTGTGTTTTCCCTATATTCCAGCCAAGTGGTTTAAACGAGGCGAGAAAATCGTCGAGATTTTTTGGCTTGGGGACAGCATGCC
>CAYFJM010000370.1:0-1907 GCA_964343415.1 uncultured Vicinamibacteraceae bacterium
AGATCAGGTTCGTGCGGCTTTGCCAGGAATGATGGATGTGCCGGTAGCGTACGAGCCGAGAGGAGCTCGGTTGTTGTCAGTCGTTCCCGGTTAACTCGAGAGATTATAGCTGCTCGACTTCGTTTGTAGAGTTCTATTTTCTGTGTTGCTACGCAGCGATGCGACGGGTTGTGAATCTTAGCGTAAGTGGAAAGAGGTGGTTGCTTGAGCATTTTTCTGACAGGTTCGGAAAGCTTTATCGGTCGTGTAGTGGTTCAGAGGTGTCGGGAATTGGGCATCGACGTGTCTGGTATCGACAGCAATGCACCGGGCGATACTCTTTCAAAGCGAGTAGATATTCGAGATACTGAGATCGCAGATGTCATTCCAGAAGGAGCGACAGTTGTCCACCTAGCCGCGATTTCTCGCGATCCAGATTGTCGCTCTGACCCGAAAGGAGCATTTGATATTAACGTTACTGGTACATTAAATGTCGCTCGAGCTGCGGAACAAAGGCATGCGTCTCAATTGATATTTGCTTCGAGTGAATGGGTCTATGGTGATGTTGCTAACGATGAGGTGCAGTACGAAGATTCATCTATTGATGTGACGTCAATGGTCTCGGAATACGCACTGACTAAGATTGTTGCAGAGCAGCTGTTGAAGTTGTCGTTTTCGAGCTTGGATGTCACCGTGTTACGTTTCGGGATTGTATATGGACCACGACCGTCAAATTGGTCTGCTGTCGAACACCTTTTTGAGGCGGTACGAACTAAGGATGAAGTTACGGTCGGAGCCTTGGCGACAGCACGTCGATTTATTCATGTTAATGACATTGTTTCTGGCATTCTTGCGAGTAGAGGGCGTTCTGGGTTCGATGTCTTTAATGTCAGTGGTGACCGACCTGTAACACTTGGCGAGGTAATTGAAGAAAGTCGTAAATTACTCGGGCGCCAAGTTGTTGTTACTGAGAAGGCGCCGGAGCAACCAAGCGTTAGAAACCCCGACAATTCTAAAGCCTGTTCGCAACTTGGCTGGAAGCCAACGATTGATCTTGTGACTGGGTTGACGGATCTAAAGAAGTATTTAGCGAAGGACTAAGAGGCGGTAGCGGATGACAAAGATTGTCGAAGACAGTTCGCGAGTGTGTGATTCGATTCTGGATCCTATTGCTAGTAACGAAACTGTACTGGCGGTTCTCAAACTCCGTTATTGGCAGCATCTACTTAATGAGATGCTAAAAGAGAAGCAGTTCAGAATTCCGATTCATCTCGGATTTGGTCACGAAGCGGCTGCAGTCGCCCTGGATAATTGTATGACGATGGAGGATACGCTTTGTTTGACCCATCGAAATGTTGCCTATAATTTGGCTCGTATTAAGTCTCTTGACGCGATACTCCGGCATTACCGTTTGGAAGAGTGTTCTGCGGGTGGTGGTTTGATGGGGTCAATGAATTTAGCTGTTGATGGGAGTGATATCGCGTATACATCGAGCATTCTAGGAAACAACCTTCCAGTGGCTGCAGGCATGGCGATGAACCGTCTTGTTATGCGGCGCAGCGGTGTAGTTTTTGTCTTGACAGGTGATGGTGCGATGGAGGAGGGCAGTTTCTGGGAAACGTTGGTGTTTTCTTGTAGCCATCAACTTCCACTTGTGATTCTTGTTGAAAACAATGATCACTCGATGTCTTCTACAATTAAACAGAGGCGTTGCAACATCGATATTGATCAAGTTTGTAAGGGTATTGGAATCGAATATTTCAGTGCGTCTGGGGCTGTTGTAGGCGACTCGATTACTGCTTTGTCACAGGCGCGAGTAAGTGCTGAATCAGGCAATCCCGCGTGCGTAGAGCTACGGCTGTCAACATTTTGTCAGCATGCGGGGCCTACACCAGGTTGGCCTGATGATCCTCTCCGCATCGCTATTG
>CAYFJM010000371.1:0-1906 GCA_964343415.1 uncultured Vicinamibacteraceae bacterium
TACGTGGCGATCGTCGACACATTCAAGAGCGAGATCTTGACTTGCTTAAAGAAGTGTTGTCGGTGAAGCTCAACATAGAGATGGCGGCGACACGGGAGATGGTTACGATTGCTCGGCGCGTAACGCCAGCACAAGTGACCTTAGTGCCAGAACGCCCCAATGAACTTACGACTACCGGCGGGCTTGATGTGGTACGCCATGCCGAACCGTTGAAAAATACAGTAGTTCGGCTTCAAGAGGCAGGAATTCAAGTTAGCCTGTTCATTGACGCGGATCTTAAACAAGTTCGCAAAGCATGTGCTATTGGGGTCGAAGCGATTGAAATTAATACAGGGCCGTATGCTGACTCAAGCGAAGATGATCAGCGGAATTGTTTGTCAAAAGTTGTTTCGGCCGCACGACTTGCGAAACGACAGCGTCTCGAAGTGTTGGCCGGTCATGGGTTGACGTATATGAATATTGGACCGATAGCATCGATTGAAGAGATTGTTGAGGTGAATATTGGACACAGCCTTGTCTCGAGAGCCGTTTTGGTGGGGATAAAACAAGCTGTTCGAGAAATGCGTCATCTACTTGCGTAATACTTGGTCGGGAAGCACAATCTCGGCAATTAAAGGCCACGAGATGTATCATCGATATTCATGTTGCTGGGATGGCTAATACGACTTTTGCTTGCGGTGCTAGTCATTCGTGTGGTCTGGTACTTTGTTTCAAGGCTTGTCGCTGGCGTGCGGAAGGGGTCATCAAGTTCGACGGAGGACAGTGTGGTTCTTGTTAAAGATCCCGTTTGTGGAACATATATCAGGCGCGTCGATGCGTTCAGCGCGCGTGCGGGGCACGAAACCCACTACTTCTGTTCCGAACGGTGTCAGCAGGCGTTTGTGAAGACGGCGTGAGATGAGCACTGAAGAATTAAAGCGGTCTGAGGTGGTTGAGGTTGGTAGGCGATTACACGAACGAACTTATGTCGCTTCCAATGACGGTAATATCAGTGTCCGGCTAGACGACGAGCGTCTCTTGACGACACCAAAAGGAGTCTCGAAGGGATTCATGACTCCAGATATGCTTGTTGTTACGGATTTTGAAGGACAGAAAATTTCTGGAGAACGAGATCCTTCTTCAGAGCTACCTATGCACCTTGCGGTGTATGAACGGCGCCCTGATGTGACCGCAGTTGTTCATGCGCATCCACCCGTTGCAACTGGATTTGCTGTTGCGGGAATTCCACTTGATCGTGCTGTTCTTGCTGAAGTCATTACTACATTAGGGAGCATACCTATTGCGGACTACGGCACTCCGTCGACCCATGAATTAGCCGATGCGGTGGGAAAATACATCAAAATTCATGATGGGTTACTGTTGGCGAACCATGGTGCTATAACGGTATCCGGTAGTTTGATGAGTGCCTACTACAAGATGGAAACCGTTGAGCATTTTGCGCGTATCAGTGTTGTGGCACGGCTGTTGGGGCGGGAACGGTTACTTTCACGGGAAGAAGTAGATCGGTTACAGGATTTGAGGGATATGTATGGTATTTCTGCGCCTGCGCCGATCTGCCCGGATGGCATCATTACAGAGAATGATGAGACGTGTCAGGTGCTCGATTCACCGGTGGTACCAGGGAAGCAGGTGGTTGATGATGTCCCTAGTAAATCACGTTCCAGTGAAATACCAGTGGGCGGTGAGGGTCAAATTCGTTTAACATACCGCGAACTTGCGGCCTTGATTGAAGACGCCGTCAACCATTTACGATAGAAACGCGTTGGGGGGACAGTATGGGTGAAGCGTTGGGAATGGTCGAGACCAAAGGTCTTGTTGCAATGATTGAGGCGGCAGATGCGATGGTTAAGGCGGCAAAGGTGACCCTTGTCGGTTGGGAGAAAATCGGTGCGGGTTATGTCACAGC
>CAYFJM010000372.1:0-1903 GCA_964343415.1 uncultured Vicinamibacteraceae bacterium
AAGTCCGGGTTAGGTGAGAGGTCATTTGCCAAGATATGAGATCCAAAGCCTTGGAGGTGTTCGATGACCCGACATCCCACTCTTCCTACTCCGATCACGCCAACGGTAAGGTCGCCAAGTCGTTTCCCGAGAATGCGTTGCCATTTACCAAGACGCACTGCCTTGTCGGCTGTTGCGATGCCTCTGAGCAGTGACAGCATCATGCCGCAGGTCAGTTCGGAGACTGCGGGAGCGGGAGCATCTGGCGTAAACGTGACTGTGACACCTCGATTCCTCGCGGCCCCCAGATCAACGTTGTCAAGTCCAATACCAACACGGGCAATTAGGCCAAGCTGCGGAGCATTCGAGATTACCTGGTCCGTGATCGGCTCTGTTCCCGCGATTAAAACATTTGCGTCGCCTAGAAATTTAGTGAGTTCGCTTTCCGTGAGTCGACGATTTAGTGGATTCATGATGAGGTGCATACCCGCATCTCGAAGAAGGTTGAGCGGTTGGCTATTTACGTCGCCAAAAGGATGGACAGAGATACATACTGTTAAGACACTGCGGTTCACGTTGCTACCCATTCGGCCCAACCATTTGGTGTTTCATAAACACGAACCCGTGTAAGTCTCACCTTTCGAGACTTGGCCGTTTCATCGGTATCAATCACAGTTTGAAGTTGAGGACCGAGCCAACTCGTAATGTTTTCGACGGTTGTGTTGAAATTAACGACGAAGTGGCGATTATTTTCTGAACGTAGAAAACTCAGAAGTGGTGAATCCTTTTCGTAGACCAAGAATGCATGGTCAATATGTTCATCAATCCAGCCCTTCGCGAGACGCTTTATTTCTCCGAAGTCGAGCACCATCCCGAATTCATCAAGCGTTGGTGCGACGAATGACAGTTCGGCGACATACCGATGCCCATGAGCATGTCGGCATTTCGAGAGATACCCGTCCCCGAGTCGGTGTCCCATATCCCATTCAATTCGCTGTGTTAATACAATCGACATGCTTAGTCCATTCCTCGATATGCTGCTCGACAGCCTGGTTCTTCTTCGACTTCAATCTGTCGAAGCACGACCGTGTTTGGTACGACTTCTGAGAGCAGGTCGTAGAGTTCTTTTGCGACATTTTCGGCGCTGGGGCTGCTCGCTTCGTCGTTGAACGGAGGTAATTCATTTAAAATTCTCCCTGTCCAATCTGCAACGGATTGTTCAAACCATGTGTTGAGATCAGCGAAATCGATTAAGCACCCAGACTGATCAAGGGTAGTTCCCGTAATCGTGATCCAGACGTGCCATTCATGCTCATGGATCGGTTCGGTGCCACCGTGGTAGTGCCGAAGTCCGTGTTTTGCTACAAACGACCGTTTAATCGTGAGTTCGTAGATGTTTCTTTCCTCAAAAGTAGTCGACGTGTTGCTTTGTCAGGCCAATTTCGTATTCGAGTTTCGTTGCATGTCGCCGATGTAGAAGATTGTCTCACGGGTACATTCATTTTCAGATAGGTATAACAAAATTCAATATTGAGCTCACGTCATAAATCAAATTAGGAACCGGTGAAGGGATAGTCTAGATAGTAGTCAGCGGCTTGTTCACACCGACGGTCTCGTGCGTCGTTACATAAACGTTTACTCTCACGGTAGTAATCACGTGCACGTTGACGACTGCCTTCAAGGTCAGCGATTTTTCCCAGTCCAAGCCGCGCTCGACCTATGACCCAGAGTGGCGCATCCCCATTGGCTGCGCGAGATAAGTCAGCGTGTGCACGGTCGACAAGACCCAAATCCATTCTCGCTGTCCCGCGCGCAAGGTGCCACGTGGCGTCTTCACCAAACATTCGTGTTCGGTCGTCCCGGCTCGAACAACTCACGCTTCGAAGCTAGAGGAAACACTGGGCAGAGGCGCGGATCCTCGCCA
>CAYFJM010000373.1:0-1894 GCA_964343415.1 uncultured Vicinamibacteraceae bacterium
GGTTCGCTCGGTGATGACACTCGCACCAAATATTGCGCTGTTTGTGACACAAGCCGATTCTGGAATCTCCTCCCTTGAAGACATGCGTGGACGCCGGGTCACCGTTGGTCCAGCGGGTGCCGGATTTGAATTCTTTGTCCGACCACTACTTGAAGCACATGGGCTCACATACGATGATTTTTCGCCATTAAATGCAACTCAGCAGGGTGCCGTAGATATGCTTACAGATGGATCAGCTGACGCAACGTTCCTCGGGGGTGCAGTTCCAACAGCATCCATCACTCAGGCTGCCGCATCGATGAATATCACATTCCTTCCTTATGGCGATACCGAGAAGGAACAGTTGGTTAGTGATTACCTCTTTTTTAGACCCGCAACGATCCCAGCAAATACCTACCGTGGACAAACAGAACCATTTGAAGGCCTTGACACAGGGTCCATGCATTTCATCACTTCGGCAGATGTCTCGGACGACCTCGTCTATTCCGTCACCAAACTACTTTATGAAAATCGTGAACTGGTCGTCGAAAAACATGCTGCAGGCCGGGCTATCAATCCAAACAACGTCGTTCGAGATACGGGCACAGAGTTTCACCCCGGTGCAATTCGTTTTTATCGCGAGATCGGGATCTGGACCGAATAAGCGTTAGTGAGTCCTCAACCGTTGGCCACAGAAAATCCTTCAACAGATAGTCGGCAAGTAGTCAGCCGGGCAATTAGTGTACTGCTCTGCGTTTTTACGCTTGCAGAAGTGAACTATCCACTGCTTGCACCACAGAGTCGACTGGCGTTTTTCGCCGCACTTGGACTGGCTCTTTGCCTCCTGAATATTCCACTTCATGCAACACTCAAGTCGAATGTCTTGATCCGTAATGTTGATTCGGCACTTGCGCTGCTCGCTGCACTCTGTTGCAGTTACATCGTCGTTCAGACTGACCCGATCTTTGAGGCCTGGTGGATTGATGGACAATCCCTTGGGAATCGAGCCGGATTCGAAACGATATTGGATACGACTGTCGGAATCGTTGGGCTACTACTCGTTATTGAAGCTGCTCGACGGGCTCTTGGTGTGGCACTTCCCATTCTTGCCGGATCGTTTCTCCTCTATGGCTATTTTGGAGCATCGTTCCCGGACTGGTTGTTTCCGCACCGCGGCTACACCATTGAACGGATTGTTGCGCAAACATTCCTGCACAGCCAAGGGATCTTTGGCGTTGCTCTTGGCGTCATGTTCACTTATGTTTTTTTGTTTGTCATCTTTGGTGCTTTCTTAGAAGCGACTGGCGCTACGCGGTTCATCGTAAATTTTGCTCAACGTATGTTCGGCCGCAGTGCTGGAGGGCCAGCTAAAGTTGCGGTCCTGAGTAGCGGATTAATGGGCTCTCTTTCTGGTAGTGCCGTGGCCAATACGGCAACGACAGGAACTTTTACGATTCCGATGATGCGAAGCGCCGGCTTCCAGCCAGTCACCGCAGCAGGAGTTCAAGCTGCTGCCAGTTCCGGCGGTGCGCTGATGCCACCTGTCATGGGCGCTGGAGCGTACATGATGCTGGAAATCGTTCAACCTCCAGGCGGCTACCTCGAAATTGTTCGTGCTGCATTGATCCCTGCCTTGCTGTATTACCTCTCGCTACTACTGATTGTCCATCTACACGCCCGTCGAATGTCGATCGCCACCGAGGGTATAACAAATACAGACGAAACTCCTGCGACAGATAACGCCGACGGCTCAAAGATGGAAGGTATCGTTTTTGGAGCTGCCCTTGGAAGCCTTATTCTGTTTCTCATCTTGGGCTACACAGCATTTCGAGCTGTCACTTTGTCACTCGTCACAATCGTGATCACCAGTAGCTTGAGTCCGACGACACGCCTCGAGCCACGGCGGACATTAAAT
>CAYFJM010000374.1:0-1864 GCA_964343415.1 uncultured Vicinamibacteraceae bacterium
ATCCTGATGAAGAACGCCTGACAAATCTTTCTGTTTATGAATTTAGTGACGACACATGGTCGTTGCGTCGTCGAACGTATGCAGCCTCGGCTGGATATAGAAACCAATGGGAAGCAGAAACAGTGTGGACTCGAGACTTCAATCTCGCAGCGAATACGACGAGTTATGAAACAGCCACAACTCAAACCTTGGGATTTCTATCGGCTCCAGATTTTTTTGTTGCCGAGGCACCCGAAGCTGATCTGATGAGTTATCAGGAACTTGCTGGCTATATTGTTGATCTTAGTGACAGAGGCTTTGATGTTGTAGGTCTCGTGGTTGACTTGCATCGTAAAGTGTCATTCCCGTTTGTGACATTCATTTTGACGTTAATCGCGGTTCCGTTTGCGGTAACAACCGGACCGAGAGGTGCTTTGTACGGCGTTGGGGTCGGAATTGGGATCGCATTTACGTACTGGATTATCCTGAGTGTCTTTGGTGCCTTTGGTAGTGCAGGGGTGTTGGCGCCTGCGCTTGCCGCTTGGGCGCCGAATCTTTTATTCGGCGCCTCGGCTGGTTATTTTCTCTTGACGGTTCGGACTTAGGAGCAGTTAGAGGTGAGTAGCTAGTTGCTAGCAATCAACACTAACTAATGCTCTATCTGTTTTTCGAAAATCGCTCGGATCGATCCTAGGCGGAATTATTGACCGTGAGTAGCGCTGACCCTGAGCGGTATTACTCAGTAATGCGCATCTCAGAAATACGAAATTCCCCAGACGTGTTTTGAGCGTAGTTTACGGTATCTGCCACAAATAAAAGGCCGTCAATTGCTAACGCGGAATCATCTAAGTTTGTAGCAGTATCCACAGGAGTGAACTCACGGACAGGCAATTGGATGCGCCGAGTGCGCTGGTCTGCATAAAAAGAAGTCCGCCAGCGGTGGTCTCCGCCTGCTCCGCGTCTTAATTGGGCAGAGAGGCGCATAGGTCGTGATGCACTTATTGCGAAGTCGATGAGACTGTTTGATTCTATGCGGTCACTATCGATGTCGTAGGCAATCGCCGCATAGGTGGCAGTTGAGTTCCCGAGCGTATAAGTAAGAGTAAGAACATCATTGTTGGTCGCAAGCGTGACCTCAGTGTCTGTGTGTTTCTCGATATGCCAGCCATCGGGAGCAAGTTCGTACCCGCTGTCTGATGTCATTAAGGGTGCGTTTTCCGATTCGCGACGGCCGACGAAAATGGGGTTACTGACGACCCAAGGAACCCCGATGACAGCATGGGTTTCAGATAGATATGCTTCGACGCGGTAGACGGCTGCAGGACTAGAAGCACGTACGGTATGACTAGCCGATAAGTCTGTTGATTCGGCAACAGTTGTTCCGTTCTGAAGTAAACGAATCACTACTCCGGCGGGCGCTTCTACAGTTGCCACTAATTGAAGGTCTTGGGCGCCGGGAGTAATCTCTCCCATCCTGACCGTAGTCCCATCTGTTCGTGTGCCAAAAAACTTGAATTTCGACGGTGTACCTTGGCCCTCCACACTACTGTAAAACTGTCCAGTTTGGAGACTATCGAGAATGGAGCGAGCGTCCACTTCCGCGTTCTGGGTCAGAGCGCGGTCCAAGCTGATTCGCAACCCGAACAACCGGAATAAATCTTCGTACCATGGAAATCTAAGTATGAATCCTCCGGTGTAACCTTCCTCACCATCTCCGGTTGCTAGTCGAGCATGTGCGTCTAATCCAGCGAGTCCCGTGACATGACGGTTGGAAGCCATGGCATTCCACATATTCATCGTATCGGCAGGTCGGTGTAGCAATGCGGTTAAACTTCCTACCGGTCGAAGCCAGTAGTGCAGAGTGGCAGAAAGCAGGGCGATTACG
>CAYFJM010000375.1:0-1855 GCA_964343415.1 uncultured Vicinamibacteraceae bacterium
GCCGAATAAACGAAAGAACTCGGGTGCGTGTCTCAAAAACATTCCGAGACACATTGCTCATAATTAAATCGAGATAACGCTGCCGATAACGAGTTTCTACATCGGTCAAGCCATGCCACTTTTCTGGTAGGGGCTCAAAGCACTTTGCCAAAAAAATTAGTTGGCTCGCCCAAACTGTCAACTCGTCAGTTCGGGTACGAAACAAATGCCCCGACACTCCCACAATGTCACCGACATCCAAAACCTTAAAGACATCAAACTCTTTCTCACTAAGAGAATCTTTCCTAATATAAACCTGAAGACTTTCACCCCCATCAGCCAAAACCAGAAAGTTCGCCTTACCAAAACTACGAATTGCCAAAATCCTTCCCGCAGTCTTAACTTCAGGGCGTTCATTTTCTAAATCATCGGCAGCCTTATTACCATGCGATGAAATAAGCATTCGAATCTCATCGGTTCTATCAAAGCGACTAGGATAGACATCAACACCGATGTCTCGAAGCGCCTCATAATTGGCCCTTCTTTGTTGCTGTTGGTCAGTATCCCGTTCCTCAGTCACTTATTTCCTCACACTCCCGAGTCGCTCGACGTACACCGTCAAGAACACCGTTCACAAAACCGACCGCGCCGTCCCCACTGAATGTTTTTGCTAGCTCAAGGGCTTCGTCAATGACAACCGCTGCTGGTGTTTCATTCTCCAAAAATTCATAAACGGCCATGCGAATAATTAAACGATCAATAATCGCCATGCGAGATAAGCGCCAGTTCTCTGATTGGCACTCGATCAATGGATCGATTTTTTCCAAAGCATTCAACGTGCCGCGCGCCAACCAGTCCGCAAACGATTGTCGGGAAGAAGGCGCAGGATGAACAAGCCAGAAAAGAGCAAGGGACTCGTCCCGTTGTTTATCATCGACACCACCGACCTCCCACTGATACAGAAGCTGCAAAGCTGTTTCCCGCCCCCGATGCCGCTCTGTTCTCGGTTCAGACCCGTCCAACAAGTTATTTTCCTTGCGGCAATTTTGCAATTACGTTTGCGAGCTGAATAGCTGCACGAGCAGCTTCGCACCCTTTATTAGAACTATCCCCTTTGGAACGTTCTTCAGCCTCTTTTTCATTGTTTGTGGTGAGAACACCGAAAGTGATCGGCACGCCTGATAATTGTGAAGCCATGGTTATTCCGTGAGCTACGGCAGAGGCTATGAACTCGAAGTGAGGTGTCTCTCCACGAACGATACAACCCACACAAATAACAGCATCATACACACCCGTATCAGCGACACGGCGCGCAGCAAAAGGAATTTCGAAAGCCCCAGGCACTTCGATAATGGTTATCGGATCACCTTGTTCATTGGGCACGGCGCCCGCCTGCCTGAGAGTCTCAACCGCTCCAATGCACAGAGCTTCTGTAATTACACGGTGATACACGGAAACGATCACAGCAAAACGACTCTGCGCTGCGTCAGTCACACCGCTAAAAAATTGAATATCCTTCATGAACCCGTAAACCTTGGTCGACGCTTCTCTAGAAACGCTGTTGTTCCCTCACGCCAATCATCTGTCGAAGCGACCAAACCCAGAAGCGATGCCTCTAAAGAGCAACCATCCCGCAACGTCATCCCCAGACCGTCACGGGCTGCCGAAAGTATGTATTTCATTGCTAACGGTGACTGGCTTGAGAGGGAAGTTGCAAGTTCACCCACAACGCTCATCAATTCTCCAGACGGTACTACCCTATTAACAAGGCCTATACGCCATGCCTCTTCGGCGGAAATCGGTTTCCCAGTCAGCATCATTTCAAGAGCTCTTCCATGAACCGCGGGGCCAGCGCGTTGCCCAAGAAGGAAGCTGA
>CAYFJM010000376.1:0-1855 GCA_964343415.1 uncultured Vicinamibacteraceae bacterium
AATCTGGCCTCCGTTGTGATTTCGAAATGGCTGCTCAACTCGGAACACTTCCCTGGGACGATCACCATCGTACCTACTCGCCGTTGGATCCTGGACCGTCCACTCGAGAAGCAGTGTATCCTGAGCATCCTCGCCGCCATCTGGGACGAAATCAGCTTCAGGAATCGTATCCGTCGAATCGACATACGTGTAGAACTTGCCAAAGCCAGGCGTGCCTGCACTCGCGAAATGCGGGTGAAACGCAAAACTTTGAAACCCTCGCTCTCCGCGCGAAGCTTCCACCTGAATACCCCAACGCGGGGACCGTAAATCGAGATATGGCGTGACCTCCGTGCCGTCGTAACTGACGCTATACAACACCCCGTGCATGTCATTAACGAACAGGCGATCCGTGCCAGGTTCGTCAACGAGCAACATCATCCTCGCGGCAACACCGTCAACATCAGGAAGGATTGCGAATTCCTCCACACCGACTGTAATGGCGTCAGCACGTGCCGGAATCGGGTCGTCAAACGGGTCATTACTAGTTTGCGCTAAACCCGGTGTACCCCAAAGACAGACCACGGCAAATACCGCTTGAGTCACCCTATGCATCGCAATCGTCAGACATTAATCGAAATGAATTTCGGCAATAGCAATCCCGGCTTCGCCGCCAACTGCATAAAAGAGATACGTCCGCCCCGTCGCAGCGTCCTCATAAAGCGCTGGGTCCCGTAACTGATTCACCACACCATACGCCGTACTACGCACCGACGGTTCAAGTGGAGCGCTACTTCCTTCCCAGGAATACTCTGGTCGCAAGACTTCCACCCCAGGCGTGTTTTTCCACGAGTGCCAATCGCCAACAATATCAACCGTGCTCACCATAACGTGTTCGGGAACATCACCGACTTGCGTCCAAAATACGAACAAGGTGTTCTCTCGAACTAGCACAGCCGAATGACGCATATTCGCATTGAACAGCAGCGGGCCTTCTTCAAAACTTCCGAGTGGATCTCGCGACCGATAAAACTGCCCCGGCATCGCCATTGCATATGTATAGCCATCATGTTCAAAAATACGCATATAGCTGCGACCAAGTCGCTCTGGTCGTGCGTCAAAGTGAATCCCATCCCTCGACGTCGCCACCCGAGAAAACTGAGTGCTCACATCATTAAGGCCATGGAAATACATAAGAAACTGTTGATTCTGATGGTCCACATGGACGTCCGGCGACGCAATGTGCGGCGTGGTCGCCTCAAACAATCCATCGTGTGACATGGGCACGCCACGTCGCTCTTGTGACGCGCGTAATCGTTCCGCAACATCGGGAGCGACCGCCGGCGGTTCCGTCAAAAAATGCGAATCCTGGATTTGCAAGCTTCCCGGCGCGTGAACCGTCCACGGCCCCAACAGATCATCCGCATACGCCAATCGGATATAAAGCCCTTTATGATCCGCAAAATACAGGTAGTACTCCCCAAGCGGATCGTCAACCCACTCCGGAACCTTTATTACGGATGGCCCTTGAATATTTTCGCCGACACTCGGATGGATTCCTGGCGCAATAATCGGCGCATCGAGTAATCGCTCAACCCGAACATTACGGGAAGCCTGCGCGCTTGGCCAAACGACAAAAGCGGTCACCACCAGCGTAACCAGACTCACAATCGTTCGCTGTATTGTCATCATCCCTGTCTGACTCTATTCAACGGTGCTAATCAGGAATCAACCGTGGAATGAATTTCGTTAACCCCTGAATCGGGCCAACTTCGCCCGCGTAGACATTTCCTGCAGCGTCAGCCGTCACACCTTCACCCATCGAACCGACACCACCCATGCCCGAGGCTCGCTCGGACACATGCTCGCGAACGAA
>CAYFJM010000377.1:0-1848 GCA_964343415.1 uncultured Vicinamibacteraceae bacterium
GAATATTCCTATGATGCCCCGCTAGCCCATGACGGCTATTTCGATATTTGGCTGAATGCAGCTGGACCAGGCCCTTATTCATCTCCACTGATTGCTGATGGCATTGTGTATGCGGTGGGAGTCAACGGTCATTTTCACGCGGTCGATGCACAAACCGGCGCACTCCGATGGTCCCACGACCTCGTTGAACTTTTCGGTTTAGTTGACTACAACGCTTTTGCTTCAAGCGCCGTCGCTTACGATGGAACTGTAATCCTTCCGATGGGCGGTAGCGACCACGGGGTGGTGGCGTTCGACAGGGAAACCGGTGCCGTCGTATGGGAAAGTGCGTCATTTCCACTCGGACCTGGGTCCCCTCGAGTCATTCAGCTCAATGGACAAGATCAACTGGTGGTCTGGGGTCAGCAAGAAGTGGTGGGACTCGATCCCCGTGACGGAGGACGCCTCTGGAGTCAACCACATGCCAACGACCTTGGTCTTAATTTGAGCATGCCGGTGTGGAGCACACAGCAACGACTCTTTATCTCATCTGCCTATAACGGCGGCAGTCGAATGATCCAACTTCAGTCTGATCGGACAGGCACCGCCGTGCAGGAACTCTGGCATACCAACCGCACACGACTCCATTTCAGTAACGCGATCGAGATTGGAAATCTCGTGATCGGAAGCAGTGGGGATTTTGGCCCAGCATTCTTGACCGCTCTTAACGCAACCACCGGAGAAGAGGTCTGGCGGGAACGCAGTTTTGCGCGTGCGCACTTACTCTATGCAGACAACGTGATGATCCTCGTCGATGAAGACGGTGAATTGGCCATTGCCTCAGTGTCTGCCGACGGAATCGAAGTCCATGCCAGAACGGCGCTCTTGGAGGAAAACGCCTGGACACCACCCAGTCTCGTTGGCTCAACACTCTATGTGCGTGACCGACACGAAATCATGGCCTTGGACCTTGGGGAATAAGGTTCGTTCGACTGATCGATCGGCGCCTCGAGATGCGCGTCGAATAGCGAGAATGACTTCACCGTTCTAAGAACTCACACCCTCGCACCGAACTGCTCTATCCTTACACGGAAGAAATAACAACCATTTCGATCAGGCCTATTCACTCGTCTCGATCATCCGTGGATTGGCGTGGGTAGGGTGAACCTTTAGGCAGTAGGAGGAGGCATTGTGGGTCAACGAGAAGAAAGTTGGCGGCGTGGTTTTTCTAGGCGCGAAGCCTTGTGTGGATTAGCCACGTTCCTGGCGTCATCTCCGTTGCTTCATGCGCAACGTGACCCATGGCCTTTGGGCGACCATCGACGCATGCTTGGATTCAATGAAATGCTTACGGCTTTTGATTTTGAGCCGGTTTTTCGAGCAAACGTCCCGTTATCTGTCTATGACTACACCGCGCACGGTACCGACTCGGAGTTTACGCTTCGACGGAATCGGGATGTGTTTGACTGGGTCGAACTTGTTAGCGGGGGCGGCGTAAACCCCGACCAGGTTGACACATCAACGACGGTGTTAGGCGTTCCACTCAAAAATCCGATCATGGTAGCGCCAACCGCTCGGCAACGTGATCTGCACCCCGACGGCGAACTCGGCATGTATCGTGCCGCAACAACAACCGACTCCGCGATGATTGTAAGTGATAACTCCAGCTTTCCGTTCCCTCGCATCGCCGATGCTGCAGAAGGCCCGATCTGGTATCAGCTCTACGCTAGTCAAGATATTGAGGCGAACCGGCAGCCACTCGCAGACGGCCAAGCCGCAGGGGCGCAGACGATAGTCGTCACCATTGATCAACAAACGTCACTCTACGACCGCTCGGCCCATGACTTTCATCTCGGGGGTGCGGTGCGC
>CAYFJM010000378.1:0-1845 GCA_964343415.1 uncultured Vicinamibacteraceae bacterium
CAACTGCAACCCTTAAATTGAAAATTGGCAAGCCGTTTGTTGCGACCGGTTCGGATGTTGGAACTCCGAGAAGTATAGCTGCAGATGTTACAACCGAAATTATGTCCAGAATTTCAAGGATGCTTCCGGAGGCTTAACGCGGTGAATACGCAGATGTGACCGATATGAATACACCTAACACTTTGGATTACGTACATAGTATTGATAAGGGAGTTACCTAGTTGTGCGGACTATTTGCATATGCGGGTAGTGTGAATGCCGTTTCCATTTTGTTGGATGGGCTTCGTTCAGTTGAGTATCGCGGTTACGATTCTGCTGGAATTTCCGTTATTACCGAGTCTGGCAGCATAGAGACACGAAAGCGCGGAGATCACAAGGCTTCTTTAAATAATCTTCATAGCGTTGTTACTGATGATCAGCTTTTCGGGTTGGTTGGAATTGGTCACACAAGATGGGCTACTCATGGTGTGGTTAATCATGCTAATTCTCACCCCCATTCGTCCGTTGATGGTTCTATTTCAATCGCTCATAACGGGATAATCGAGAATTTTCTTGATATTAGAGATGAATTACTTGATTCTGGGATAGAGCTTAGTTCTGAGACTGACTCTGAAGTTATTGCCCATTTAGCCGGCAACTACCTTGCAGCCGGACATAGTCTTCGTGATTCTCTTGTTAAGACAGTTGGTCATCTCAAAGGCAATACTGTTGTAATCGCTGTAGCTACCTCGGAGCCTAGCAAGGTCGTCGGTTTGAGACTTGGTAATGCTGGTGGAATCGTGGTCGGTAAAAACTAAGATTCAGCCTTTATGGCCTCGTATACTGTAGCCCTTCTTTCACACACCGCAGAAGTCGTATATCTCGAATCTGGTCATGTGGTTGAGATCGAAAGAGGATCTTTCAGATTATTTGATTTTAACGGTAAATCTATCGAGGGAAAATCAGTTAAAACCAACCAGAGTTTCCAGGCTGCTCAGAAGGGTATATATGCGGATTTTATGTCAAAGGAGATTGCTGAACAGCCTGAAGCTATCCAGGGGGCAATTGGGGGCAGGGTCAACTTGGTTTCAGGCGAGTTAGAAATGCCCGAAATTACACTTTCTGCCAACCAGATTAGATCAATCGACAGAGTTTTAATCACAGGTATGGGAACTTCTCTGCATGCTGGTATGTTTGGTGCTTCCATGATCGAATCGTTGGCACGGATTCCAGCAAGCGCGGAGAATTCAAGCGAACTTAGATATCGTAACCCGGTTATTGGTTCGAACACTCTCGTTGTCGCGGTGACGCAATCAGGTGAAACGGCCGACACTCTTGCTGCGATCGAATATGCGAGCCAACAAGGGTCTTCCCAGATAGTGGTTCTTGAACAGGAGGGTTCTCAGGCTGCGAGGATTGCCGATTTCGCCTTACCTATACACGCCGGTCAAGAGATAGGGGTGGCGTCAACGAAGACGATGATTGCGAGCATGACGACTTTACTGGAGTTGTCGATATTTCTTGCCAGAGTTCGATCGGCAATTGATGCTGACCGTGTCAAACAACTCGTTGAACAAATATCTACATTACCCTCTTTGGTTGCTTCCACTCTTGATCGAAATGGTGAGACATCAGACGTTGCTAAGCATTTAGCCAAGTTTACTGATCTTTTGTATCTCGGGCGTGGATCACAACTTCCGATTGCACTTGAAGGTGCACTAAAGATGAAAGAACTTGCATATATTCATGCCGAAGGCTATCCCGCAGGGGAAATGAAGCATGGTGTAAATGCGTTATTGGGTGCCGATATGCCCACAGTAGTATGCGCACCTAATAACCATCTTTACGAGAAAATGCTGTCGAATA
>CAYFJM010000379.1:0-1844 GCA_964343415.1 uncultured Vicinamibacteraceae bacterium
GAACGCTATTTTATGACAGCTCATGAGGCAGCTGGGCTCATCCTGATGGCTGCAGCGATTGGAAATAATCAGGAAATTTATCTTTTGGATATGGGTACACCTGTAAATATCGATTCACTTGCACGAACCATGATCGAACTATCAGGAATGGTTCCTGATAAAGACATTTCAATCGAGTACACAGGTCTTAGAACCGGAGAAAAATTATCGGAAATACTTTCTTCAAATCATGAAAAGCTCGGAACCACTTCCAACGAGAAGCTAATGCTTGTCCGTAACATCGGTAGCGATGACGTCAATCTCAAAAAAGTTGATGAATTTATTCGATCAATACACAATCTGACCGACGATAATATCAAGCAACGGATACGCACAATGGTTCCGGACTATACAGTCGAAAACTGAGGTGGATACCCATTGAAGATACGAACCTGAGTAACTTTGAACAGCCGAGAAAACGCTCAGCCGAATATCTGATCAAGCGGTGTGTAGGTGAATCCAAGTTCATTCGCCGCTTCTGAACCGTCATGGATTGACTCGTTCAACAAAGATTCTACCGAGACAGGCGGCGCCCAGCGGGTCAGTGTTTTCCCCCACCAAGCTAATTGCAATGGAACAGCAAACAACCATGCTGGAACATAGATCAAAGGCTTGTTGAAATTACCAGCGGAACAGATAGCCTTCACAAACTCTGAAGTGGTCTGTGTAGGACCTGCAACTGTGTATGTACGACCCAATTCTCCAACATCACTCGCACGTATCAGAGCCATAGCCAGATCGTCAGACCACACTGGACTAATCTTTCGGTCGGGAGCAGGAAGTACTTTCAAAGAATTTGAAAGTAAACGCTCAACAATGGACCCCGCCCTACCAACTTCATTACCAAACACGGTGCCAGCACGAACAGTGACAGTCCTAAGACCGTTACATGCACTCTCAGCAACCAGATCTTCAGCTCTTGACTTTGTAACTGCGTAAGCATCAGTCAAATACCCATCGCGGAATCCTTTGACGTTCACAGTTGACACATGAATAAATTTTGCGCCAACGACATCGGCAGCATTAATGACATTACTAGTGCCAATCACATTCATTTCCTCGAATTGAGAATCCGTCGAAACTGAGCCGTGAACAGCAGCAGCAAGATGAAAAATCACTTCGGCTTCAGCAGCAGCGGTAACAATATTTGGAACGTCAAGAATATCGCCTTGTATATATTCCACTTCCTGGGGCAGGCTTTGCGCTCCAGCAGAACGCGAATACGCCTTCACATCAACACCAATATCAACCAGTTTTCGACATAGTGACGCGCCCACAATCCCAGTAGCTCCTGTGACAAATGCGCGCTTGATGCGGGTTGAGGGGTTTGTAACCATTAACCACCGTTTCTTTAATTGTTAAACCTAATCACGTCCACTACACCGATACACTGTTCTTGTACTAATGTAGAGGTTAACGCAGTAGTTACAGGATTTACCATTTGGCAAAACGCACGTTTGACCTCATATTCAGCATAACTGGGTTAATTGTATTTTCGCCTTTGCTGTTGCTGACCGCTTTGGTGATATTGATCACGCTCGGACGCCCTATACTGTATTCACCTCAACGAACTGGAAAATCGAATCGGCTTTTCACGATTCGAAAATTCCGCAGCATGCGAATCGCTGAAGGGCCTATTTCTCATCACTCAGGTGATGATGATCCACGTATAACCCCTGTAGGTTTCTGGATTAGGAAATTAAAAATTGACGAAATCCCTCAACTTTGGAATGTGGTCAAGGGAGATATGAGTTTTGTTGGTCCTCGACCAGAAACTCCTGAATACACTAAGCTCTACACAAAAG
>CAYFJM010000380.1:0-1826 GCA_964343415.1 uncultured Vicinamibacteraceae bacterium
GGTGTCGTTGTCGAGCAAATTATTCGACCAACTGGATTGGTCGATCCCAGTGTTGATGTTAGGCCAGTAAAAGGTCAGATTGACGACTTACTGCATGAGGTTCGTAATCGCGCGGAGCGCCATGAGCGGACTTTGGTTACGACACTTACGAAACGGATGGCGGAGGATCTGACGCAGTATTACCATGAATTGGGGATACGCGTTCGTTATCTTCATTCCGATATTGATACGTTGGAGCGTATTGAGATCTTGCGAGATCTACGTCGCGGTGTGTTTGATGTGCTCGTTGGGATTAATTTATTACGAGAAGGTCTCGATCTGCCCGAAGTATCTCTGGTTGCAATTTTGGACGCGGACAAAGAGGGTTTCTTGCGTTCTACCGGTGCTTTGATTCAAACGGCGGGTCGTGCTGCTCGCAATGTGCGCGGGCAAGTCATTATGTATGCGGATACGGTAACTGAATCGATGCGGCGTGCTCTTGACGAAATGCAGCGAAGACGCAAGCGACAGACGGAGTATAACGAGGAGCATGGAATCACGCCAGAGTCGATCGTGAAGGATATCGATGGTGTGATGTCAAGTGTTTATGAGCGGGACTACGCACGGGTTCCGGTTCTAGAAGAATCGAGCATGTCTTTTGGTAGTCAGGCTGAATTTGAAAATCATTTAGCGGCGCTTGTTTCTAAGATGCGCGAAGCAGCGGAAAACCTTGATTTTGAACAAGCTTCGACATTGCGAGATCGAATTCGGGAACTTCGGAAACACGAACTCGGAGTCGATCAACCGACGTAGTTCTGGTTGAGTATGAGATGATTTGATTAATGGAGGCGATATGGTTAGAGATAATGATTCACAAATAGGTCTTGTACTACTGGCTTTTGTGATGGGTGCTGTAACGGGAGCAGCAGCAGCTTTACTTTGTGCGCCGGCCACGGGTGAAGAGGCAAGGCGTTATTTGAATGATCGGGCACGTGAAGGGAAAGATCGAGCGAATGACGCGGCGCAACGTGGGAGGGAGTTTGTTCGTCAACAACGTGAACATTTAGCAACGGCGGTCGACCGGGGTCGCGATGCGTACGAGCGAGCGAGAGAGCGGGCGACTGGCAGTAATACTGCTGATACGATTCATCGAGAAGATGAGTCCGTTGAGGGACAGGCGTAGTTTCGATGTCTGATTCCATGCTGTTATTGTCGGTGATTGCGGTTGCTACAGTCGTTATGGCGATCATTCAGGTCGGGGTCGTTATATTTGCTGTACGACTCGCAAAACGAGTAAGTCGACTTGTTGATGTCGTTGAACATGAGATTAAGCCGACACTTACTAGAGTTGATGCAGTCAGTAGTGATGTCGCTCGGGTGACAGCGCTGGTAAGCAATCAGGCCGAACGATTAGACCAGGTGACGAGTCATCTTATTGACAAAGTTGATGAAATATTGACCACGGCTGACCGTTCTATTTTCGCACCGCTCAAGCAGGGAGCCGGATTTCTCTTTGGGTTACGTGCGGCGCTTTCCGCAATGCGGGGTCAATCTGGACAGGCGCATCCTCCGGCCAACGGCGAGAAACACTCAGCACCTTAAAAGTGACGGTTTGTTTTTCCGTAGATTCCATTCTCGGCGGATTGCTGTCCTGGTAAATTCAGAAGGTCTGTACGGAAGGATACTGAGGCTTTGACTTTGGAGGCATGCTAAGCGAGGTAGCCCTCACTTGCACTTCCGGTTACACTTCAAGCAGGATTAATTTCGGGTCGGGCGCTTGGCTCAGTGGTAGAGCATCGCCTTCACACGGCGGGGGTCAGTGGTTCGAATCCACTAGCGCCCACCAT
>CAYFJM010000381.1:0-1815 GCA_964343415.1 uncultured Vicinamibacteraceae bacterium
GCTCTGCCGGCCAGTGCCATGGGCGCGAGGTTCGAATTGGTTGAGTCAACGGATTCGAACTTGCCTGAGTTTGAAGAAAGTTCACTCTTTGACGGTGTTGATACGTCAGTTCAGGCGCTGGCTTCATTTGCTGGTTCGAATCCACCAGTGGCTCTAACGCAAGCGCTTGCTCAGATCGCCGAATACAGCACGGCAGCGCTTACTCAGTACCAGCAAGATGGATTGTCAAATGCACGCGTTTCAATCGTGAATGGTTTGCGGACGGTTCGTGAGCTTCGCAACGACCTTTCGGCTATGTCACTTTCCGAGGATGCTCGCTGGGAGATCGATTTTCGACTGGCGACAAAAGAGCGACAGTTTGTTGACGCTGCGGTATTGGTTCACTCGTTGCGCATTGAGGTGTTAGCCAGTGACGGTCTTATCGTTCCGGGGCAAACAATCGATGTTTCTGTGTTGATTGCGAATCGAGGGAATGTTCCTGTTACCGTCCGCGGTTTGAGAACTTCTGGTTTTTCGGGTGCCGTTGCTTGTGACACGGAAAGTATCCAGCCTGGGTCCGTTTATTCCTGCAGCCAATCTGTTACGGTGCCGATTGACTCACGGCCAACAGATATTCATTGGCGCCATGAACCTGATGCTGATCGTTACATTGTTGATGAGGATGTACCGTTCGGTGTTCCGTTCAGGCCAACCCCGTTTCGAGTAGTTTTCGAGTTTGACTTGGGTGATGGAGTCAGTGTGGCCATCGATAGACCTGTTGAGCACCGGTACTCTGACGATATTTTTGCTGGAGAAAAACGTACTTTTCTCAGCGTCGTTCCTAGATTGGTAGTGTCAATGACGCCTGAAATTGCGATTGTTCCTACCGATCGTGAAGAAGATCATGAAGTTCGCGTCACTGTTGTCAATGCCGGGCCCGAGCCGACATCCGGTGAAGCTACGCTGAAACTTCCGATTGGGTGGAGCGTTACACCTGAATCCATACCGATTCGGTTTTCACGGGAAGATGAATCGCAGACTGTACGTTTTCAGGTTTCAACCGGTGGTAGTCCGGTCGGAGAGTTTCGCGTTGGAGCTGTTGTCGAAGATGAAACAGAACAGTATCAGCGCGGTTTCCAGCTCATAGAGTACCCGCATATTGGGCGTCGTCATCTTGGTCGTGTCGCGGAAGGACGTTTCAAGGTGATTGACGTGGCGATTGTTCCCGACCTTGTTGTCGGCTATGTTGATGGGGTTGGTGATGCTGTTCCGCCGGCGATCGAGCAGCTCGGGGCATCGGTAGAGTTTATTGACAGTGACGGCCTGGCGTGGGGTGACCTCGAACGGTTTGATGTAATCGTGACTGGTGTGCGAGCTTATGAGCGTCGGCAGGATCTCCGTGCGAACAATGATCGGTTGCTGCAGTATGTTGAGAATGGTGGCACTGTGATCGTGCAGTACAACAAGTTTGAGTTTAATCAGGCGCAGTACGGGCCTTATCCTGCGCAGGTGAGTCGAAACCGGGTCACCGACGAACGAGCGCCGATTCGAATTTTAGAGAATGACCATTCCGTATTTGCTTGGCCAAATCGTGTTACCACCCAGACATGGGACGATTGGGTGCAGGAACGCGGTCTTTACTTCTTAGGTGACCGGGATGAGAACTATATCGACCTTGTCGAACTGGAAGATTCTTTTGAATTTAACCCTGGTCTCAAACGAGGTGCACTCGTTGAAGCGAGAGTTGGTGATGGACGCTGGCTTTATGTCGGTCTTGGCTTGTGGCGCCAATTGCCAGCTGGCACTACCGGGGCGTATGCACTGTTAGCGAACTTG
>CAYFJM010000382.1:0-1806 GCA_964343415.1 uncultured Vicinamibacteraceae bacterium
GTCGTGGCTGCGCTTTGAATTGATGCGGCATCCGATCGGGATTTTGTATCGTCCATGCTACATGCGTGTGCATTGACGATGGTACATATCAGTCGTTTGGCAGAAGACCTCATCATCTTTACGAGCGAAGAATTTGGTCATTTTGAGCTTTCTGATTCAGTTGCGACAGGAAGTAGTTTGATGCCGCAGAAGAAAAATCCTGATCCACTTGAATTGGTGCGTGGGAAGAGTGGGCGCGTCATTGGTCACTTGACCGGTTGGTTGACGACAATGAAAGGCCTGCCAAGTGGTTATAACAAGGACCTCCAAGAAGACAAAGAGGTTGTGTTTGATACGGAGAGGAATGTTTTGGGTTCGATTCGTGCTACTACTCGAGTTGTTGACAGCCTGGCGGTGTGTCCAGGGCGAACCGAAGCGGCTTCGACGGGCATGTTGTTGGCGACGGATGTAGCTGACTATTTAGTTAATAGAGGTGTGCCGTTTCGACGAGCGCATGAAATTGTTGGTGGTGTGGTTCGTGACCTTGTTGAAAAAGGAAAAGATTTCTCATCGCTTTCACAGGAGGAATGGCAAGGCTACGATCCAAGCTTTGCCGCGGATGTTAGTGGATATATTACTAGTCGCGCTTCGGTGGAATCGAGGAAAACTCCGCAGTCAACAAATCCTACCGAAGTTGCACGTGCGCTTGCGGCTATGGAACTTTGGGTGCAGACTCAACAACGAAGCCGTCCCGGCCGGCTAGTATAATCACGGTTGCCTGAAAATATGCACGTCTGCTAGACTTCGATCTCCTACATACAGGCATTTCATCCCCGCCCTGTTTACGGATTTGATTGTTTGGGAGACTTGGTTAGATGGTCCAATGCTAGGGTGACATCGGCGGCATGCGTGATGTGTAGCTCTAGGGCCAAACGTTGATACTGTGCTGAACAAGTGAGTGACCGACAGAGTTTAGGACTTTATGTCAGACGAGACGAAGCCAGATACGCCTGAACCGGACAAACCGGATGAACCAAAGGAGGCGTCGGATGCTGGAACATTTCGTAGGCCACTGATCCGCGCGTCCCTACCGCATCCGGATGGTACTCAGGGCAGCCAAAGAGAAGCGCCGGTTTTTACGATGCACGAGCAACCTTCGCGTGGAAACAATTGGAATAAAGGTGGGCGAGGTGGTTCAAATGGCAACGGGAACGTTCAGCCGAAGAAACATGGACGTCGTCGTGGTGGACACGGTCGGAACGCCAATGATCAGCAAGCTTCTGGTAATCAGGTGAATGGTAATCAGTTACGCCCAGAAGGACGCACCGGTTCAAAAAGTAGGTCTTCACGTCGTAATCGTGGGCGATCACGGTAACCGTTGTGGCTTTTCTATCAGGTAAAACAGGACTTGTTGTCGGTATTGCCAACAAACGGTCGTTGGCTTGGGCAATTGCGAAGGCAGCTGATGAGGCCGGGGCTCAATTGTCTCTTAGTTATGCCACCGAACGGTTTGAGTCAAATGCGATCAAATTAGCTGAAACTCTGACGAATCGCCCTCAACTCGTAGAATGCGACGTGACAGATGATGCTGCGATTACTAATCTCTGCCAGCAAGTTGATGCTGAATATAAGGGGCTTGACTTTTTAGTGCATGCGCCTGCCTTTGCTTCTAGAGAGTCTTTGGCAAATCCGTTTGTGCAAACAAGTCGTAGTGATTTCGCTCAATCATTGGACATTAGCGCTTATTCGCTGTCGGCCCTTACGTGCGGAGTCGCTCCTCTAATGGAAGAGAGGGGGGGGGGCAGTGTTTTGACTCTTACATATTTG
>CAYFJM010000383.1:0-1798 GCA_964343415.1 uncultured Vicinamibacteraceae bacterium
CCGGGCTTTACGGACTTGCTCCGAGGAGAGCTAAACGATAGGAGTCGTTCAATTCGAGACGACATTGTTTTTCGAGACAATCCTCGGATCGATCCTCAACAAACCATCAAGAAACATCGACTTTTTGTCGCAGTTGATCAGGTCGTTATTGCGGCCCTGAGATTGATAGGAGTGTTATGGATCTACGAACGATTCATCTTTTGGATCGTTCGTTACGTTCGGCGTCGGTCCGGAACTTGGTATGCGCATATTGATATGAGGCTTCACAGCTATGTGGCACGAGAGACGCCAGACCGGATGGTTTGGAAGGACGGAGGCCACATCGTCGATATTCTTCTAGCCAATTACGGACTGACGGCAAGGGATTACGAATGTGAAATGTATTTTTCGACTGATGAAGAGGAGGCAGTCAACCGCCTACAAGAATCGCTGAAGATTGCGACGAATTTTGTTGTTATAGAACCCCATTCGAATAGTCAGTGGTTTGGTGATTTGCGGGAGTGGCCCTTTGAGCGATGGGAGCGTGTTGTTGAGTGGTTGAGCGATCGGAATTATCCCGTTGTGCAGATTGGAGAAGGCGGTAGTTCTGTTTTACGAGGCGCGATTGATATTACTGGACGTACGTCTTTTCGAGAGGCTGTGTTGCTTATGAAACGCGCTCAACTGTTTTTGGGACAGGAGGGTGGGCTTATGCACGCAGCGAATGCGGTTAACGTTCCAAGCGTTATCGTATGGGGCGGTCTGACAATGCCGGAGTTCGCTGGCTACAGCAAGCATACGATCCTATGTACACGCGTCGATTGTGCTCCCTGTGGGCTGCGGGGGAATTGTCCGCATGACAAGAAATGTTTAACTACGGTCGAATCGGCCGACGTTATTTCTGCCGTTTCTGGAACGTTGACATCGAGTAAAACCGCAGTAGTCTAGATCAATCGTTCTGAGGATAATCGGTTCTTGCCTGTTAAAAGTAATGACTGCCGTGGCACAATAGAGAACCCACAAGGGTTATATGGAGATTCTGCTTTTTCCGCTTCTTTCAGCGTTTGTGCTTGCTCTCTTACTCGTTCCGGCGTGTCGTAGGGTAGCGTCTTCGGCTGGTAAAGTCGCTATTCCTGCTTCGGATCGTTGGCATCGACGAGCCACGCCATTGTTCGGCGGCGTAGCCATCGTGATAGCGACGATGGTGTGTGTTTTCGGTTTTAGTGATGTCACCTCCTTGGCCGTTCCGTTAAGTTGTGCTGCGATCATTTTTCTAGTTGGGCTTGCCGATGATATTCGTAGCTTTCGCCCGAATACGAAGCTTGTCGTGCAAATCGCCTTGGCGTCGGTACTGTTGTTTTTTGGATATCGGCTTGATTGGACCGAGTCACTGACCCTTAATAGTGTGCTGACTGTGTTGTGGGTGGTAGGTATTACGAATGCATTTAATTTGCTCGACAACATGGACGGGTTATGTGCCGGTATCTCGATTGTATGTACGGGCACGTTGATTTTTGCTTTTTCGCCAATTGAGGCAACTTCCGCCACGGTCACGACGGGAATAGTACTCGCTGCGGTGCTCGGATCGGTAGCTGGATTTTTGGTCTACAACTTTCACCCTGCATCTATTTTTATGGGAGATAGCGGGAGCATGTTTATCGGATTTATGTTGTCGGCATTGACGCTGCAACCAGAACTTTCAGCTACGGCGAGTGAGAGTCTCGTGTCAGTCGTGGCTGTGCCAGTATTGCTTGTTCTTGTTCCCATCTTTGATACGACACTCGTGACGGTATCTCGACTACTTTCTGGTCGATCGGCT
>CAYFJM010000384.1:0-1792 GCA_964343415.1 uncultured Vicinamibacteraceae bacterium
TGCCATCGCTCGAATATTTCTGCAGTACGCCCGTGCCGGCGGAAACGAGCCAAATATGACCTTCTGAGTCGACATGGCAATCATGGAGCCGATCGCCGATTACTTCAGGATCACCCCACGCACCAACAACATTACCGGCTGGATCGAATTCAATTACCGGTGGCGCTAGAGTCGCCGCATTGAGGTCGGCTTCCACAACATTCTGTCGATTCAAGACATACACATGGTCCCGACTGTCAAGGCACATGCCACCAAGT
Source organism: uncultured Vicinamibacteraceae bacterium (assembly GCA_964343415.1). GTDB lineage: Bacteria > Acidobacteriota > Vicinamibacteria > Vicinamibacterales > UBA8438 > DTWD01. The sequence continues at coordinate 258 of CAYFJM010000384.1, forward strand.
CCACCGGTGATCCACCCTTCGCCGAGTGGAAGCTTCGGCCAAGAAGGGTCGACCTCATACTGTGGAATCGACTGGCTATACACCGGCACTTCCATACCGGCTAATGCAAACAAAAATGCCACTGAACCAGTGACCACATTAATGTACCGTGCAACAAATCTCATGGCGCAATACTAACAGTCCATCATCTTGACATCGACGAAATTTCGGCGCGGAATCTACCACAGCGTAGGCACAGCATCACGCATGGCAGAAAATATCATTGCCTCGGAAAGACTCTCTACTTCATCGGGACAAATATCACAGATGCAAAAGCAACGAGTTCTTCGTCTTCGCGTTACCGGGCCAACAACCTAAAGAACGCCGGCGCGCTCCATGACCGCCTCGCACTTCCGCTTGATTTCGAGGGCGACCTCATAGGGGTCCCCCTCAACGTACTCCGCCCGGAAGAGCTCCACAGACAACGCACCTGTGAATTCAGCGCCTTGAAGCTTGCGAAGGATGTTGTCAACTGGGGCAATGCCGTCACCAGGAATCAACCGCGAATTGTTATCGATCAATTCCCGTGGTGTGTCGAGCAGATCCTGGAAGTGGCAGTGCTGCAGCTCACCGTTACGGAGCAGATCGAGATCCTGAAACTTGCTGAGACCAGACCAAAAGTGGAAGAAATCGAGCATCGGCCTGACGTGCGGATGGCCTGCTTCCCGAATCGTCGCTAGCGCCGACGTAAGCGTGGAGAGATGTGTAGACGTTCGGATAAACTCGATCATTGTAGTGAGTTCAAACTCTTCTGCGATATCACCCACCTCGCGGATACAGCGAGGCGTTTCGGCAAAATCGTCGGCAGTAACCGCCCGCCGCGTACCGGACGGAGTGTAAACCCGATTGAGGCCAAGAGTCTTGTATTGTTCGCACCTGAGGCGAAATCGATCGAGCGACGCAGCTCGTTCTGGTCCAGGAATCCACATGTCGGCGCCACCAATGACACCGCACACCGGCGTGAGACCATTGTCGGTCAACACACGTCCCGCAGCCGCCAACGAATTCGACTCAAGAAACGTCTGGAGAAGACCATCATTGAGTTCGACGTAGCGAATACCGGCCCGTGCCCATCCCTCGAGCGACCCCTGAAAGCCCGCCCCACTTGATGTGTTCTGATGGATACTGAGAAGCATCTTTCCCGGTTCAGCGTTTTGCGCGTACGCGACTCGGGTGGCAGCAACCGCTACTGGGACCAGCAACATTTCTCGTCGTGTGAGCATCGCTCCTCCTAACGGTCGAGCTCGGCGTAGATCTTCGCGGCATTATCTTCCGCACTGGTCAACGTACCCCGGCTCATGGCGTAGTTCGCGTAGCGGGCAGGCAGACCGAGCGACGCTGCCGTCTCAGTCGCCGTCAATCCTGCCGCCTTCCCCCGCTCAACCGCGGTCAAAAAGTCGCGGTTAAACTCACCAAACTCTCGAAAGTCGTTCCAAGTCATTACCGGACTATGGCCGGGAATCACCATGTCGACCCCTGGAATCGCATCTGCCGCG
>CAYFJM010000385.1:0-1783 GCA_964343415.1 uncultured Vicinamibacteraceae bacterium
ACAAGGGTATGTGTCTTCTGATCGGTGCGAACAGTGTCATGCGGCCCAACACAAGACTTGGCATGCTTCTTACCATCGCACCATGACCCAGGTGGCAACGACGAAGACGGTCTTTGGTGAATTCGACGGTCGTGAACTCGATTGGCCAGGTGGGTCCTGCCGCGTGTTTCAACGTGGAGATCAGTTTTGGGTCGAAATGGATGACCCTGACGAGTCTCTGACGGGGGTGGAAAAGCGAATTGAACGCCCTGTTGTCATGACAACAGGTTCCCATCACATGCAGGTGTATTGGTATCCGATCGGCAAGCAACGCTCTCTCGGTCAAGTTCCGGTGGTGTTTTTGAAATCTGAGAAAAAATGGATTCCTCGCAATGCCGCGTTCTTGATGCCGCCAGACATGGGGTCTGGCCCTGAAACGTCACGGTGGAACGCGACTTGTCTGTGGTGTCACACGACGCGCGGCCGCACGCGGCCGGTGGGCGGTTTCAATCAACCGTTGCAATTGGTTGGTATGGATTCTCAGGCGGCTGAGTTCGGGATTGCGTGCGAAGCATGCCACGGTCCTGGAGATCGACACATTCGCTATCGCAACGGCAAACTTCCAGAACTGAAGTCGGATCCGATTGTGGACCCGAGCAGGATTTCTCACCAGCGGTCTTCGCAGCTTTGCGGACAGTGTCATGGTCTGACAGTTTCACACAGCCGCAGACATTTGGAGTTGGAGGCAATGAACGGGTCTTCATTTCGCCCCGGGGAAGCGTTATCTGCGTCACGGTGGGTTGTCCGATACGATCAACCGACAAAACAGCATTTAGAACAATTTGGCTCGGGCGTCTCCATGTTGACGGACAGTTTTTGGCAGGACGGAATGATCCGTGTTTCGGGGAGGGAGTTTACAGGGTTAATGGAGTCACGTTGTTATTCTGAAGGTCAGATGTCGTGTCTTTCGTGCCACACAATGCATCCGCCCGAAGATGAAGCACGGCCACTTCTAGAGTGGGCAAATGACCAGTTGAAAGCGGGTATGGAACAGGATCAGGCTTGTTTGCAGTGTCACCAAGATGGTGGTTACACGGCGCAGAGCCACACGCACCATGCGTCGCAGTCTGCGGGAAGTCGTTGTTACAATTGCCACGCGCCACACACAACCTTTGGTTTGTTGAAGGCAATTCGCTCTCACCAGATTAGTAGTCCCAGCGTTGCGGAAAGTACACAGGTTGGTCGTCCCAATGCCTGTAACCTCTGTCATCTGGATAAGACATTGCAATGGACGGCGGATCATCTCAAGAGTTGGTACCAGATCGAGTCCGGTCCTCTTGACGATCAACAGAGATCAATATCGGCGGCAGTTTTGTGGGCCGTTAAGGGTGACGCAGGACAGCGGGCTCTCGCTGCCTGGCACATGGGCTGGCGACCGGCTCAAGAGGTTTCTGGAACCGAATGGACACCTCCGTTTTTGGCAGATTTGTTGCTGGATCCCTATGCTGCTGTTCGATTTGTCGCCTTCAAGGCGCTGGCGACATTGCCACCGTATAAGTCGTTGGAGTATGACTTTGTAGGCCAGCCTGATACGTGGCCGGAGGCAAAGGAACGCGTCTCTGAGATTTGGGAGGGGCGTAGTCCGGGCCGATCCAGTTCTAGTGACGTGCTCGTCAACCCGGACGGTCGTCTGGATGAGCAGCGGTTTGATACATTGAAGAAAATGCGAGACGATACACCGATTTACCTGGCCGAATAGACGGACAAGGCCCGGTTTATGAATGGACCGGGCGGTTGAGCTATG
>CAYFJM010000386.1:0-1780 GCA_964343415.1 uncultured Vicinamibacteraceae bacterium
CAATGCGAAACTGGAGTACACCCTAGCAGAACAAATGGCCGCTGCAGGCGGTGAGTTCGATCTATCGAGTCTGGACTACATGGCCTTTTCGCATATCCATTACGACCACGTCGGCGTAGCTAATGAGGTATCTGGTGCGACGTGGCTGGTGCAAAGGGGTGATTATGAGGCGGCATTCGCTGAGCCGATTACGGTGCCGGCGGTGCAGCCTGAGCTATTGACCAATCTTCGTGATGCTGACCGCTTGATTCTTGATGGCGACCATGATGTTTTTGGTGATGGCCGCGTCCAACTTATTTCCGCACCTGGCCATACTCCTGGCCACCAAGTTCTTTTTGTTGATTTGGATTGGACTGGGCCGTTGGTGTTGTCCGGAGACCTTTACCATTTTCGTATTAGCCGAGAGGACCGGCGAGTGCCTGTTTTCAATGTCGATCCAGAGGTGAGTCTTCAGTCAATGGATAAAGTTGAAGAGTTTGTTGTTGAACAAGAAGCAATGTTCTGGATTGAACATGATCTTGAGTTGTTTCAGACCTTACGGACTGCACCGCGGTACTATGAGTAACTGTTTGATTTCAGTAGCGTAAAATTTACGCCGCAGCCTCGTAGAGGTTAACGGCGCTCGTTGTCGTACGGGGCGCCGGTTCCTGATGAGCCCATAAAAAATTTCCGACCGTCCTCGAATGTTAGGTCACGGGCGTTAGCTCGAGTCGTTCGATCTTTGCTTTGATAACCGTCGACGACTACCACGGTGCCTGGTTGCACGTAGTCTCGGCGTAGGCCCCGCCTGAGGAGCGTGTTCGGTGTACCCCCTTCGACCATCCAGATGGCTTTTGAGCCATCATCGGATGTGACCTCGATATGGATCCACGTGTGAGGATTGACCCACTCGACTCTGACAATCGGACCTGTCAATAGAACGGGTCGGTTAGGGTCGAATTCAGCGCCAAAGGCATGGTGGGCGTGGCTGGGAGTGTTTAGCGTTACGACGAGCAGCAGTCCAACGCTGGCTGTACATAGTGATGTAAGCGATGTTGACCGAATCCATGTAGGCATCATATTCACCATAGAGAGCTAGTTGTTATTGTTGAGGGACAGTGCCGTCTCGAACGTCTTGTTCGAGCATTCTAGCCCCACCTAAAATACCTTGGAACGAATAGTTCGCTTCGTGGCAGGCATATTCGTAGACGCGGTCATTACTAACGGGCCAGACGTATTCCCCGGACCATGGGGCAGTCCATACATTCGGATCTTCGACTGTGAATTCGTAATGCAAAGTGTCTGCATCGAGTCTTGTGAAACGCTCCACGACATGTAGGTCCCGCGTTGCTCCTCGAAGGGCAGGTGTGTCGTTGAAGTTTGTTGTATCGATAACGAGCGTGTCGCCCTCCCAATGTCCTACAGAGTCACCAAGCCATCCGCGAATGTTTGACGGTGCATGTTCTTGGTTTAAGCGAATGATGCGCGCATCGTGCACCATTTCAATCAGAATCATGATGTAGTCGTCAGTTTGTACGATTCGTTTCAAATTGTTGTAGAGCGCCGGTAGCATTGGGGGACCCCCTGTTGAACTGAAGCCAAGAAGGCAGCGTTCGGCTAGCGGTCGTATTTCGGGATCGTCGTATGGGCCAGGCGCATCCAGGCCGTTTTCGAGCATCCACCAGGCGGTCCCGCTATTTTCACGGCGGGAGAAAGCGGCTCGTTCAGCTGCTTGAGCACTCGCCGTCACGGTGAGTGGAGGTTGTCGACCATTGACAGGGTCAACAATGATTGAAGTTGG
>CAYFJM010000387.1:0-1779 GCA_964343415.1 uncultured Vicinamibacteraceae bacterium
GTTTGTCAATAGATTCTGTCTCGGCCCAATCGGCGGTGACTGACGTCGGGCGGGGACAAGGTGAAGTTGCTCACACCCCGTGGGGAGATCCAGACATACAAGGAATTTGGACGTCGTCCGGTGCGACACCGTTTGAACGACCGAATGATTTTGAAGGCAGAGAGACACTGAGTAACGAGGAAGTCGCCCAAATTAGATCTCAGGCTGACCAACGATCTCAGGAACTCCTGAACGCGCCAGCCAGAAGGACTCAAGCGGGCTCGAACGTCGGTGCATACAATGATTTTTGGATGGATCGCGGTGCTCGTACGAATCGTACGTCAATGGTCGTTGACCCCGTTGACGGTCGATTGCCGCCACTAACTCCAGAAGGTCAAAAAGCTAGAAACGAATGGCTCAAAGCGCCGGGCGGACGAGAACTTGATGACACATGGGAAGACCGACACATCTGGGAACGATGCGTGACGCGTGGTGGCATGCCCAATGCGATGTTTCCTCGTTCTTATAACAACAACATGCACGTATTTCAATCGCCTGGTTATGTGGTGATGCTGCTTGAGCAAGTCCATGAAGTTCGGGTTGTTCCATTGGATGAGCGGCCACCGCTTTCTGAAAACATTACGCAATGGAATGGTGACGCACGGGGTTATTGGGATGGAGATACCCTAGTTGTGACTACCACGAACCTTGACCACAGGGTCAGCGCGCTTCAACCATGGTCGTTGTTCCATTCACACGAAGGGTCTGGTGATGGTTTGACGCTCGTGGAGCGGTTTACGAGGACATCCTCTGGCGAACTTGAGTACGAAGTTGAGGTTAGTGATCCAAAAATGTATACACGACCATGGACCGTGTCATACCCGTTTTCGTTGTCGTCTGACTTGATGTTTGAGTACGCTTGCCACGAAGGTAACGAGGGAATGGTAGGAATTCTTGCGGGCGGTCGCGCGGAAGATGCGGAGGAAGCGGCGGCGCGTTAAATTGCACGTGGCCAGTGGTCACAGTTGAAATCATAGGTTTATTCTGACGTGTCGGGTAAATCTGCATAGCAATATCTGGATTCAACGGAAGGCCGGTCATGTGATCGGCCTTTTTTTGTTTTGGCTGAGTTGTCGGTGGAAGAGTTATTGCAGATGTGGTTTGACGAGTTGTGTCCAGAGTTCGTAACCGGAAGCCGAGAGATGAAGGCCGTCGTCCACAAAAAATATAGGATTAGGTCGGCCGTCAGAGCCAAGCATTGGGGTTGCAACATCTATATAGGTAAGTCGTGCGTCAGCATTACACGCGATCTGGATCAGTTCATTTGCGGCAACTATGCGGTCATATAGATTCCAACGTGCAATGCTTGGTTTGATGGCGATAAATAGGATTCTTGTTTGCGGTAGTGCCACGTGTACCCGCTTACTGAGGTCGGTGAAATCAGTGGCTACGCGTTTCGCAGCTTTTCCTGCCGCGATGTCGTTATCCCCTGCATAGAACACAATTAGTCGGGGTTGATGTTTCAGGATGAGCAGATCAATGTTGGCGAGAGAATCAGAAATTTGTGAGCCACCAAACCCTCTATTTAGATAGGTTTTCCCGGGAAACCAAGTATTGAGATCCCAGAAACGTATTGATGAACTACCGACGAAGACTATTCCTCCTTTTGCAAACCATCCCGATTGGTCTTGGCTAGCAAACCGCGCTAGTGCTAGGTCCCACGGACCAGAAGCAGGGCTTGGATCTGGAGCGATTGGATTTGAGGGCGTGTTCGTGCCGCATGCCGAGGTAAAGAATGTG
>CAYFJM010000388.1:0-1749 GCA_964343415.1 uncultured Vicinamibacteraceae bacterium
TGATGTCTTGAATATCGACAACCTCAAAATCGGTAACTGTCGGTAATCGCTGTCGAAGGTCGCCTACAGAAGGTAAGAATCCTCCAGGAAAGATATACCGCTGAATAAAATCGACCGAATGACGATAGGACTCGTACAACTCGTCAGCAATAACAATCGATTGCAAAAGCATGACTCCACCGGGTTTCGTTAATCGGTCACATACCTGGAAATACTGATCAAGAAATTGTTGGCCAACCGCTTCCAGCATTTCTACTGAAACAACCTTATCGAATTGACGCTGCGCAATATTCGGCAGATCACGATAATCAACATTGAGAACAGTCACACGGTCAGTCAGACCCGCCTGCTCAACCGCCGCAACCGCGTACCGATATTGTTCACGTGAAATCGTCGTTGTGGTCACTCGGCATCCGTAGCGCTTCGCCGCATACATCGCCAAACTACCCCAACCGGTACCAATCTCAAGAAGTTCATCAGACGGCAAAAGATCCAGCCGTTGACAAATCAAACCAAGCTTGTGTTCAGAGGCTTCTTGGAGCGTACTGTCGTCTCGCGGAAAGACCGCGCATGAGTACGTCATCGTCGGGTCAAGAAATAATGAAAAGAAATCGTTGCCGAGATCATAATGTGCGGAAATATTCCGCCGACTCTGTGACCTCCGATTGTCCCGCCAACGATGGATCGCACGGTGAAATAAATCCCGCACACGTGTTAGTGTGCCGTCCAAACCTTCTGCTGCCTGGCGATTACGCGCCATGATCCGTACAAGTGTGGTTAAGTCATCAGTGGTCCACCATCCTTGCGCATAAGCTTCCGCGGCACCGATCGTCCCACCGAAAAGAACAGACCGATAAACTCGCGAATCATGAATATCCAGACTGGCAGAAAGTGGCGGATTACCCGTGCTGCCGAATGTCGCCTGCCAATCTCCATCGCACAATGCCAGGCGCCCATTGCTAAACTGACGCAACTTGCTTGCGAACACTGTCCGAAACGCACGGTCAAATCTCGAAATGGGTCGCGCGGAATAGTCGGTCACTTTATCCATGTGGCGTGTCAATCTGCTATCTCAATACGAGACTTCAAGTAGAGCAACATCTTTTACGTTATAAAAAATCACCCCAACTAGATCAGACTGCCAACTAACTTGAAAGGCCCGAACGGCATATAAAGCAAAAGTATTTACGAAGATGAATAATCTAGCCCCTACCTCCTACGGACCTCAGCACAGTATCGGGTTACGCTGTTAAGAAATGCGTCAAAAAATCTGTGTCGTGGGTAGCGGTGTATCCGGACTCGTCGCCGCACGTGACCTCCATGCTGCCCATCATGATGTCACGTTATACGAAGCCAACACACGTCTTGGCGGCCATGCCCACACGGTAACGGTAAATGAAGACGGACACGAACTAGCCCTTGATACGGGTTTTATCGTATTCAACGAGACAAACTACCCACAATTCACAACCTTACTCCAAGAACTTAACGTGGCATCACAACCAAGTGACATGTCCTTCGGTGTGAGGTGCGTTCATTGTCACCTTGAGTACAGCAGCCACGGACTGCCCGGGCTCTTTGCACAGGTCTCGCAACTGCTCCGGCCGAGCGTGTACCAAATGGCGATCGACATTCTGCGGTTTAACGCGTGGGGCCGCAGCCACATCGATAGCCCCTCTGCGAACCTGCAAACCACTATTGGAGAACTTCGCGACAGTCAGCTGTTCGGAGACTACTTTTTTCGGCACT
>CAYFJM010000389.1:0-1725 GCA_964343415.1 uncultured Vicinamibacteraceae bacterium
TCCAGCATCTGCGCCCGCCTCAATAAGCGCGTCCGCCATTCCAACATCGTCGTGATGCGCGGCCCAGTGGAGCGCCGTCGCGCCATCTGCCTGAACCGTGTCCGGATCGACCCCCTCGCCGAGCAACGCCACGACGCGCTCCGCGTTGGCCGCCTTGGCCGCCACGAGCAACTGCGTGGAAGGCACTGCCTCTTGGGCTCTAGCGACGGTACTAAGACTACCGAGACTCACAATTGCAAGAAGCGCTGTAGTCAGAATTCTTTGGACGTAACGATGTCTGTTCATTGCGCACCCATACCCATAGAAGGAACTTACACAGACTATCGCGCCTCGCCGGCCCGTTCAATGAGGTTTGCGAATTCGTTGAACAGACTGGCGCACAGTGGGGCTCCATGTAGTAATGGTAGGCCGTTCCACCTTGGCCCGATCGAGTGCAAAAATCAGCCAATGCGCCACAAGCGGCTCGGCCCCCTTCCCCACCATCATCGGCACGTTGATGCAGGGAAGAGAGCTCCACCCAATCAGCAAGATCTGGGCCGTCTATGGACGACGACCACGTCCTTCGACACTCAAGGGACCTGCCTGTTCGTCGGTAAAGACCGGGGTAATTTCCCACGTCACGAAGTCCCCCCATTCTGCCGCATGCACATACACGGTTCCTGGTTGATCTGTTTCAACCAACAACCATCCATTTCCAGACCCGGGGGCATGCCAACGGCCCACCAGCGTCGAACCGTCAGGCATCGGTGCTGCTGCCTTGAGAAATCTGTCGTGGCACTCATTGTAATCAGCATGCTTGATCGTCCATTCCATCATGTACAACATGACTTACTCTCCTTTTTGTTAATCATCGAAACACCGAACGCCCCAGTGACCCTCGGTCATCGCATGTCTACTCTGAACGTAAATAGCGACGGCGTGACAACACCCTGTCTAGATGTGCATCATCCATCGACGCGTACACACGCCAAAAAATAGTACTGCGCCATCTCGCTCTCCTGTATTCGTATAACAGTTAGGTCCGTTCCGTCCCGCCTGACCGGGACCTCCGTTTCATTGAGCCTACAGAGATTTCTCTCCTGACGACAAGGCCGAAGACGTTCACATTACGGAAAATCGGGTTCGTCTAGCTACACCACATACAACCCGAAATAACCGAAAAGCCCCCATCGACACGGCCAACACCCCAAATCCGCGCAGCACCCTATCACTCACCTTCGTGTCGCCCACTAAAAGCTTTTCTGCGCGTACTGCTGAAAATCGGTCGCAAATATCGCCATCCAGAAATGAATCGTACGACGTGGTGCAAACGCGAGCGTGCTCCGCGTCAGCATTGCAAGCACACCGAACCCAATGAGAAGTGCCGAGGCACGACTCATTTCTTCGAGTCCCATTAGTCCCCGTGACTTCGCTTGGTCACGACGTACTAGCTCGCCTGAAATGACAATACATAAACTGCTGAGGGGTCTTCGCGGGAGTCAGGTGCACTTCGTGGTGAACATGCAACAACTGAAACGCTGACCCTAATTCCCCGGCAAGTGATTGCGCGTCATACCGTACGACGTCAAGGCCACTGCACCGCTTGGGGCCATTAACTCCAAACGTCGCAAGCACCACATCTCCACCCCACACTAAGGACCGCTCCAGTACCGCCCGATACTTCTCCCGGTCAATTGCCTCCGTCAAAAAATGAAATACCGCCCGATCGTGCCACAATGCGTACTG
>CAYFJM010000390.1:0-1720 GCA_964343415.1 uncultured Vicinamibacteraceae bacterium
CTTTTGCCACCTATGAGCTACTTGAAATTCTTCACTTTGGAGAAGTTGAAATTCACCAGTCTCGCCAGTCGTTTCAGGCTGATGGTGTGCGTTATCCGGAAGGATCGTGGGTTATTCAGCTCGCGCAGCCATACGGTGCGTTTGCAAAGACCATGCTCGAAAAACAAGTTTATCCAGACCTCCGTTACTACCCGGGCGGACCGCCGATTCCTCCGTATGACGTTACCGCACATACTCTCGGGTTGTTGATGGGTGTTGAAGTGACCCAGATTGAAAATCCAGTTAATGCTGATTTAGAGCTTCTTGACACGATCAGGCCAGTCTTCAAAGCACTTCCGACACGACCGAGCTGGGCATATGTCATTAGGCCGTCATCCAATGCCGGCTTCCTCGCAGCAAGTCGCCTACAAGCGGCCGAGGTCCCAGTTTATCGGTCCTCAGACTGGTTTGAGGTAAATGGACAAGAATATGCTCCTGGTTCGTGGCTGATTGCACCGACTGAGGAAACAGAATCCATCCTAGAAGCTGTAGCCACGGAAACCGGACTCGTCGTCCAAGGTATTGACGCCCCAGTCAACGTAGCGGGTCACCGGCTACAAGACTCTACACGTGTAGGACTATGGCGGGCAGCGAATAACATGCCGGGCGGATGGATGCTCTGGTTGTTCGAACAATACGAACTTAACCATACCGTCATTTCGTCTACTGACTTTGAGGGCGAGCTTAGCGAAAAATACGACGTTATTGTGTTGCCATCAGGTACGAGTCGGAGAAGTATTGTCCAAGGCTTAAATCCCGAGCGACACGATGAGACGTGGCGTTGGGCGTACGGTGTCGGTCGGGAAGGATGGATAAAATTACGACAGTTCGTTGAAGACGGCGGAACAATCGTTGCGCTTGGCTCGGCTGTTGAAACAGCACGGTCACTATTTAACCTCCCGATCGAACCGGTTCTTCCTGCTCGCCGAACAGGATTAATGACATCGACCACACGCCGTCAGTCTCGAATCACCGCCACTGAAGCCGACCAGCAACTCCGAGACGCGTTCCGTAGCCCCTCACAACTCGCACGGACACTCCGTGAACGCGTTGTCGATCCCACGTCCGTGTTTTACTCGCCTGGGACGCTGCTTAAACAAGAACATAATCCTGAGCACCCAATCGGTTACGGCATGCCTGACGACTGGCCAGTCTTCTTCCGATTCGACCAGGCATATCGTCTTTCCCCAAGTTTTGACATCGACAGCGAGGTAGTTTCTCGGTATCCAAATGACGACGACATGGTGGCGAGTGGCTGGTTGCTGGGGGACGACTTGTTGCGAAACCAAGCAAACGTCGTCTCCTCACAAGTAGGAGATGGGACAGTCGTCACAATGGGAAGCCAAGTGGCATTTCGCACGCAGACTCGTGGCACATTCAAACTGCTTTTCAATGCGATCTTTCAGGGACCGGCAGATCCTGTCAGCGCGTCAGATCTTGAAGCCTTAGATTAGTACGGTCGCACACACGAAGCGCCGTCTCAGAGAATGTCGCGTTAAGTGCTCCAATCCCATAACGATAAACGGGATCGTTGCATGGCAACACACACCCCCAGTCCGAAGCTATAAGGAACTCGTTCTACGCGAGTGGATCAATTGGGAGTTTCCCGGTCGCATGGCCGAGCGACTCCGCTGGAACACCTAATTTATCTAGCAAACTCATCTGAAGGTTCGCCAGTGGC
>CAYFJM010000391.1:0-1703 GCA_964343415.1 uncultured Vicinamibacteraceae bacterium
GTTCCCGCCCAGTCGTCGCGTCGATCGCTCGAAATCTATTGTCATCAGTCGACGCAATAAACAACAGGTTGCTCGCCGTCACAATCGCTGCCGCTCGTCCCGGACGGCCCGTTTCTTGCTTGCCAGTAGGCAACATATCGGTCACGCCAAGAGGCACCCTCCAAACGATTTCACCAGTCGCACCATCAATCGCTGTCAGTTGACCCCAAGGAGGTTTTTGACACGGCAGTCTTGTGCCATCGATATTCACTTCAAAACTTGCAGGCTGGGGCGTCTCCTTAGAATATGGCCCAGATGCGTCGCCCTCTGAATCGACCATCCACCCCAACGCCCCAACGTCCATAGCCATTACGAATAAGTAACCGGTGCTCGGAGCATAAGCCGCACCACCCCAATTTGGACCACCGACCCCACCAGGAAAATTCAGCGTCGTTCGCACAGGCCCGTCCGCCTGACGGTACACCCAAGGCGTAAACGGCCCTTGATTGACAAGTTCACCCAGGCCCGACACTAACGCCTGACATGCTTCCACGTGCTCAATGCTTGTCTCCTCGGTCGTGACAAGATCGCTTGCCTCAAAAGTTACACGTGCCATCGGCGGTGTCTGAGTTGGAATCGGCTGCGTAGGATAGGTTTGTTCGCCGGGAACATCACTCGCGGCAACAGGCTGTTCTTCCACACCATGGATGGGCTCTCCCGTCTCCCGGTTAAGAATATAGAGATAGCCTGATTTCGTCGTGACACCGAGAGCCGGCTCAATCGCACCGTCGCGCTCGATATCGAACAATGCCGGCGGCGCTGGAGGATCGGCGTCCCAAAGGTCATGATGAATAGTCTGAAAATGCCAGACGTATTCGCCCGTCTCAGCATGCACCGCAACAACTGCATTCCCATAGAGGTTCGCACCCTCCCGGTCACCACCGTAATAACCAGGAATTGGAGAAGCCAACGGCAAATACAACAAACCCCGCTCCTCGTCGACTGTAAAATAGAAAGGCCACGCATTGGCACCAAGACGATTCTGCCAGCTGTCACCGGCCCACGTATCGTGTCCGACCTGACCCGGCTGCGCAACGGAATCAAACTCCCATAATTGCTCACCCGTTCTAGCATCATAGGCTCGCGCATTTCCGATACCACCGATGGCCCCTCGAGGTGTATTTGCTCCGATGACCACCACATTCCGGTACACCAAAGGCACTGAGTTATACGGCACACCGATTTCAACGAGACCGCCTTCGCCAAACGCACCAACCGACTCACCTGTGCGCGCATCGAGTGCTCGCAGTTCAGTGCCGGTCACAAAGATGATCCGAGGCCTCAGGGAGCCGTCCCCTGGCCAATAGGCAACGCCACGCCGAGACGGAGAAACACCGTCGACCCCATGCCTCCAAATTTCTTCACCACTAACCGGATCCATCGCTACGATACGGTCAACCGCCGGCACGTACATCACACCGTCAACCACGATCGGCGTTACCTGAGAGTTCGGCCCACGATCATCCGGCCCCACCACTTCACGAGACAGGTCATAGGTCCATGCCTGTCTCAATGTTGAGACGTTCTCAGGAGTAATTTCAGTAAGCGGAGAATGTCCAGTACCAGCAAAGTTACCGCGATACATCGGCCAATCTGTGTTTTCTGTGGCTGGCGCTACCGTTTCCACGCCTGTTTCACTCGGTGACCCGCCACATTGAGTAATA
>CAYFJM010000392.1:0-1696 GCA_964343415.1 uncultured Vicinamibacteraceae bacterium
GTTTTGATGAGGGCCCACGGTCGTCACCAGTTGTTGATTCTGGCCGAGTGTTTACATTCGGCGCACAAGGGCAACTTCATGCGGTAGATCTTGAAACGGGTTCCGGCCTATGGAATGTCGATACGAGAGCACAATTTCAGTTTCCGAAAGCGTTTTTTGGGGCAGCCGGGTCGCCGCTGGTTGAAGATGGGCGAGTGTTGGCAAATATTGGAGGACAAAACGGCGCTGGTATTGTTGCTTTCAGCGCGGAGACTGGTGATGTTTTGTGGACCTCAACAAATGAGGAGGCCAGTTACTCTTCACCTATTGCTGCGACATTCGGAGGTGTTCGTCATGCCGTGTTTTTTACCCGAGACAACGTGATTATGCTTGATCCTGCTACCGGGCGAGTTCGGTTTGAACTTAGCTGGCGCGCGCGTATTCGCGCGTCTGTCAATGCAGCGACACCGCTTGTGGTGAATGACTCCTTATTTATTTCGGCGCAGTACGGGACGGGAGCTGGCGTGTTTCGTATTGCAGGTTTAGATCTGGAAGAAGTGTGGACGTCTGACGATGCGCTATCTAATCACTACGCCACGAGTGTATATCACGATGGCTATTTATATGGTTATCACGGAAGGCAAGAGTATGGTCCAAGTTTTCGAGCGGTTGCGTTTGACTCTGGTGAAGTGGCTTGGGACACTGGGCCGTTTGGGGCCGGAAGTGTTACAGTCGCAGGTGAGCTACTTGTGATTTTGAAGGAGTCAGGTGAGTTAGTGCTCGCCAATGCGTCTTCTGATGGTTTTGTCCCCGTCGCTTCAGCCCAGCTACTTCCCCCAACGGTTCGAGCCTATCCTGCCATTGCTGATGGCCATTTGTTCGTGCGCAACGGTGACACACTGCTCGCTGTTGACCTGATGCGTTAGCCTTGCTTGATATTGGCTTGTGCGCATGAGACGTACATTCAATGCTTGACCGTATAGGCTGCTTGCCGTCTATCCATGACATCACTGTGTTGATTGAATATAGGAGTCGATTCTTGCCATGTTAGAGCTACTGCTTGTAATTACCGCGGTCTTACTGACGTCGGCAACCTGTTCGTTATTTGAGGCTGTGTTGTATTCCGTCCCGGTAAGTCGAATCGAAGCTTTAGAGAGAGCAGGTCGTCCAGCTGGTCACATACTTAAACAATTACGGCGTCAGGTAGATCGGCCAATTGCTGCGGTGCTTTCACTGAATACTATTGCGAACACGGGAGGGGGGGCTATCGCCGGTGCGCTTGCTGCTCAGGTGTTCGGTGGAAATATTTGGGTGTTTTCCTGTTTCTTTACGCTGGCTATCCTGTTGTTTTCTGAGGTGTTACCGAAAACTGTCGGTGTTGTTTACACTCGTGGCCTGGCACCATTGGTGGCCCGACCTCTTCGAGCGCTTGTGTGGGTGTTTCGGCCGCTCATTGCGTTGACGCAGCAAGTTACCAAGTTGGTATGGACTGGCCAACAAGAACAACGAGTTTCAGATGATGAACTGCTAACCATGGTTGGACTCGGTTTACGTTCGGGTGATTTGCAGCCCCATGAAGCACGAGTGATTCGTAACGTACTAGCGCTGGAGCGCCGTACCGCAGCCGATGTGATGACGCCGCGAACCGTAGTCTTTACCTTGGGCGCCCAGACAACCGTTCGCGATGCTGCAGAGAGTTCCGAACTAGAGAAATACA
>CAYFJM010000393.1:0-1696 GCA_964343415.1 uncultured Vicinamibacteraceae bacterium
GATATCGAAGTGCGATCAGGAGCAACGGTTACGGCTGGGGGGCTTGTCTTCAGTGCACTTCAAGACGGCTGGGTCGTTGCATACAACGATGAAACCCTTCAGGAATTGTGGCGGTTTAACGTCGGAACCCCACTCAAGGGCGCGCCGGTAACGTACGCGATCGGCCCGAAGCAGTATGTCGCTGTGCAGTCGAGTGGCCGACACCTACACCCTGTGAATTGGGACCAACTTGAAAATTCGAGCTACTTGTTTGTGTTCGCGCTTGATGAATAGAACAATCTACTGAAGAAATTCATCGCAGGCAGTGACTTCTTCACCCCAAAAGTCAATGCACTTCGCGCGATCCATTTGACCTTGACCGATCACCTTCCCATACAAAAAGTCGGCCAGACGGTCGACTTCTCGATTCTGCAATGTGGCCGCGGGATCAAAGAGTTCGAGCCCCATCCGCTCCAGGTCGTCGTGCGTCCGGCCCAAACACCGATCATCGGTATAGGCACGCCTATCGAAAGCCGGCATCCCACGCCCCGGTAGTCCGCACTTAATCACAAAAATTAACTGCTCTCGCTCCAACGTACTCTCACGCAAGTTCGCCCCATCGGGCATTTGGCTATCCATCTTTCGCCCATCGCCAGCCCAACCGTGACAAGCCTGGCAGTCACCCTTCTGCCGATAGATTCGACCACCTGCAGCGACAGTGTCCGTCTGCGCAAACACACGACCGGTATACTCGGACAAGCCCCAAAGCCCACCGACGAACACAGTCATCCCAAAAAGGAACCAAAGGTACAGCCGCACACGTTTCACGATATTCCCCTTTAAACGAGCCGAAGACCACCACGGACAGAATTACGGCATTTCACACGCGAAGTTCGCCGCATCATCGGTGCTTCCGCTACCACTGTATACAGCCAGTTGTGGGTACGGGCACAATGGACGCGTGCGGTCAACCACACCATCACGAGCGCGCGATGCAATAATTTGGTCCGGCGCATTTCCGTCTTCCACCCAGGATTCCAACGCAGCAAGCGCATCAAAACGATTTGGCCCTTCACCACCGCCACAATGACCCATCCCAGGTGCCATAAACAATCGATACGAATCATCAACGGCAGATTGGTCTCCAACCGTCTCGACGACGCGCTCGTAATATTGCGTTGCATTCGCCGGAGAAATTTGCGCGTCACTCCATCCGTGATACGCAATGACTTTTCCACCGCTCTCAATGAACGGTCGTAAGTCTGCGTCAAGTGCATTTAACGTATCGTTATCGGTTTCCTCCGCACGCACAATGTCACGCTCGAACTCAAAACGGTCGATGGTCCAATCAGGGTCTTCATCGACCAGATACTTAAACTGCTCAACTCCTGTATTTCGCGCTGAGCGTGTCCAACCTAAATCCGTCCAGTCAAGTTCACTCCCTGGTAACAGTCCTGTGATTGCTCGTCCTGTTTTAGGATTTATCGGAGACGAATAGAGCATCGAGACCGTTTCGAGTTGCGCAACCGTCAAGCAAGACGAACTATCGCTCTCCTGACACAAGAGTGCAGACGGATCAAAATCACATCGTTCGGGGTCTCCAACAACACCATCTTCCACACCATCTGCCGAATCACAAGCAGCAAGGACGGCGTCATGAACCATGAGTCGCTTCTCCTCAGACAAACGCGCTGCCTCATTGGCCTCAAGTGGCTTC
>CAYFJM010000394.1:0-1631 GCA_964343415.1 uncultured Vicinamibacteraceae bacterium
TGTTCCAATGGAACGTCGGATAGCCGGGGCGGAAAGTGTCGGGAAGCACAAGACTTCGATGTTGCAAGACGTTGAAGTTGGAAAACCACTTGAGATCGATGGCATGCTAGGCGTGGTCGTTGAGTTGGCGGAGATAACGGAAGTAGAGGTCCCGACGTTACGGGCCTTGTACGCGTGTGTGAGTCTTCTTAATAAGACGATGCAAGACGAGCAGGTCTATATCAAAAGTAAGCGGAGAGAGTGATGAAAGCGTTGGATGGCGTACGTATACTAGATATGACCCACGTTCAATCAGGCCCGACCTGTACTCAGTTGCTGGCATGGTTTGGCGCGGATGTGATCAAAGTTGAACGGCCAGGGTCTGGGGATGCCACGCGTGGTCAGCTACGGGATGTCCCTGATGCCGACAGCCTGTATTTTACGATGCTCAACGGAAACAAACGAAGCATCACTCTCAATACAAAATCAGCTCAGGGTAAAGAAATCTTTACCCGGTTAATCGAGTCCTGTGATGTTCTGACAGAGAATTTTGCTCCAGGAGCACTCGATCGCATGGGTTTTTCATGGGAGCGGATTCAGGAAATCAATCCGAGGATTATCTATGCCAGTGTTAAAGGATTTGGGCCTGGCGCCTATGAAGATTGCAAAGTTTACGAGAATGTTGCTCAGTGCACTGGCGGGGCAGCTAGCACGACCGGGTTTGATCATGGTCCGCCTGTCGTTACCGGTGCGCAAATTGGTGACTCAGGAACAGGGTTACATCTTGCGCTTGGGATCGTAACCGCGTTGTTTCAGCGTGAAACGACTGGTCGCGGTCAGCGTGTTGTGTGCGCGATGCAGGATGGTGTGCTGAATTTGTGTCGTGTGAAACTTCGCGATCAACAGAGACTTGCGCATGGTCCACTGAAAGAGTACCCCCAGTACCCCAACGGCGTGTTTGGCACGGCGACACCGCGTTCTGGTAATGCTTCTGGTGGTGGACAACCAGGCTGGATCGTAAAATGCAAAGGCTGGGAGGACGACCCGAATGCGTATATTTACATTATTACGCAAGCCGCCGCTTTTGAGGGGCTCGCTCGCGCGATTGGGCGAGACGATTGGTTGAGCGATTCAGAATGGAATACTCCTGAAGCGCGTTTGCCAAAACTTGATCAGATGTTCAATGAAATCGAAAAATGGACGTCTACCAAAAGTAAGTCTGAAGTTATGGAAACGTTGAACCCGCTAAATGTGCCATGTGGGCCGGTGCTTTCGATGGAGGAATTGTCAACTGATCAATCGCTCCGGGCGACTGGCACGGTCGTTGAAGTTGATCATCCAGAACGTGGTAAGTATTTAACTGTTGGAAATCCGATTAAGCTTTCTGATTCCCCGGCAGACGTCCAACGTTCTCCGCTGCTGGGGGAACATACCGACGAGATCCTCCGCCAGGTGTTGGGGATGAGTGCTGATGAGGTCGATGCTGCAAAGGAAAGCGGTGCTGTCTAGCGTTTGGGCTTCTGGGGCCTACGTAGATCGGGCTGTGAACGTGACGTCGCCGACCACAGTATCGCTGGGGCCAACAACAAGGATTCCGGTGTCGGTTCGTCCTGCAGCCGCCAAATTAAATCCATCAATGTAATTGGTGGCCG
>CAYFJM010000395.1:0-1609 GCA_964343415.1 uncultured Vicinamibacteraceae bacterium
AGGACACGCGGCTCTGGACCGTGTAATCGGGGTTCGAATCCCTGCCTCCCAGCCATCTTATTGCGAGCGCATCGGTCGGTCGATGGGTACACTCATCCTGATATGGAATCTTAGCCGAAGACCATGATGCGGGATTTCCAGCGTTCGAGAATGAATATGCTGCGGATTGACTAGACCATTCTGGTCTGATGAGAGACGGTCGTTAAAGTTCCGTTTCGTAACGCGCCTAATAGACAGCCCAGTGACCCGGTTACATCGAACCACCGGACTGTCTTGTTTTTAGATTCCCTCGGTCTCGTGAAATCCAAATATTAGAACGCTATGTACGATCTTGCTATTTGGATTAGGCGAGGTCGAAGCGATCAAGAGTCATCACTTTATTCCAGGCCGCCACAAAATCACGCACGAACATGTCCTGCGAGTCGTCACAAGCGTAAACCTCCGCGATAGCGCGGAGTTGCGAGTTGGACCCGAAGACAAGATCCACCGAGGTTCCGGTCCATACGAGCTCTCCAGTGCGACGGTCGCGTCCCTCAAACACATACTCGCAGGCTGATGAGGGCTGCCACTGAAGATTCAGGCTAAGCAGGTTTGTAAAAAAATCAGTGCTTAATTTGTCCGTCTGTTTGGTAAAAACACCAAATTCAGACTGGCCGACGTTTGCATTGAGAACGCGCATGCCGCCAACCAGCACGGTCATTTCAGGGGCGGTCAGTGTGAGCATGTGGGAGCGGTCTACGAGTAATTCTTCTGCCGATCGATTGTTTCCAGGTCCAAAGTAGTTGCGGAAACCGTCTGCGGTGGGTTCAAGCACTGCAAAAGATTCCACGTCGGTTTGCTCTGGCGACGCGTCGGTGCGCCCTGGTGAGAACGGAACTTGCACATCATGTCCTGCGTTTTTCACGGCTTTTTCGACCGCTGCACAACCACCTAAGACGATTACGTCCGCCAGCGATACGGCTTTGCCGTTCGATTGTTTGTCATTGAATTGTTTTTGAATTTTTTCAAGAGCCTGCAACACCGATGCGAGTTCGCTCGGGTTGTTGGCTTCCCAGTCCTTCTGAGGTGCGAGGCGAATACGTGCCCCATTGGCTCCTCCGCGTTTGTCTGTACCACGAAAGGTGGCCGCTGAGGCCCAGGCCGTTGAGACGAGCTGCGAAATGGATAATCCTGATGCAAGTATGCTGTTCTTGAGATCAGCAATGTCTTGGTCGTTAATTACCATGTATGTCATTTCTGGGACAGGGTCTTGCCATAATTGCGGTTCTGTCGGAACTAACGGTCCAAGGCATCGTTTGTGGGGACCCATGTCACGGTGCGTTAGCTTGTACCAGGCGCGCGCAAACGCGTCTGCAAACTCTTCGGGGTGCTCGTGGAAGCGCTTGGAAATTGGTTCATAGATCGGGTCCATTCTGAGCGCGAGATCCGTGGTGAACATGATGGGCGCATGTGTTTTTGTGGAATCGTGGGCGTCCGGAACAGTGCCGGCTGCCGATGTATCCGTGGGAGTCCACTGCGTCGCACCGGCGGGACTCTTTACTTGTTCCCACTCATAGCCGAACAGGTTGTCAAAGTAATTGTTGTCCCACTGTGCCGGGTTCGTTGTCCA
>CAYFJM010000396.1:0-1606 GCA_964343415.1 uncultured Vicinamibacteraceae bacterium
CGTTTCGCTTTTCGCGTATTCGAACAACCATTTCGTCGATCTCGCATTCCGTTAAGCGAGCGCTTCCTTCAGCGTGTTGTGCCTGATATCGTGTCAAATGTTTCCGATCTTGCGGACGAGCAAGTCGACAGCAGCACTTCATCAGCAGAACTACTAGACCTTTACTTATTTATCAATGGAGAACTCCGTCGGCGCAATCGACAAACTGTGGCTAACTTTGCCACGGGTACAGCGGATAGCTGGCTATG
The DNA here is from genome assembly GCA_964343415.1 of uncultured Vicinamibacteraceae bacterium. Taxonomy (GTDB): domain Bacteria; phylum Acidobacteriota; class Vicinamibacteria; order Vicinamibacterales; family UBA8438; genus DTWD01. Next base: position 249 of record CAYFJM010000396.1, read on the forward strand.
GGATGGACCGTTTCGCCAACTGTCAAATTCCCAAGTCGAGTCAGGATTTGCTGACCACAGAACGTATCTATACGAAAATGAAGAGGTCGACCAACAAGTACACCTCGGTTTTGATTTAGCCTCGACAGCCAATGCGCCGATTCGTGCGGCAAATTCTGGCACTGTAGTGTTTGCTGACTATTTGGGTATCTATGGTAATTGCGTAATTATTGATCATGGGATGGGACTCCAATCACTGTACGCCCACCTAGCCTCAATCGATGTCACGCAAGGGACGACTGTGAATCGTGACCAACAAATCGGCCTAAGTGGACAAACCGGTCTGGCCGGGGGCGACCACCTACACTTCGCAATGCTCTTGCAAGGACGGCCGGTAACGCCGATGGAATGGTGGGACGAACATTGGCTTGAAGACCGTGTGCAGCGGAAACTACGAGAAGCCGGACAGTCTTGATATAATTGAATTATTAGTCAGTTAATTCAGTGAAACGCCAATCTGAGAAGATCCCGGGGGCTTCACTGTCACATTTTTCCATGCAGGAGAGTTCAATGCAGTATCGAAGAGTCTGGGCGTTCGTCTCAATCATCGCAATCACAGCCACCCTCGCTTGCAACTCGCGAGCAGATGTCCCACCTGTCTCCGTGGTTCCGGAATCAGGCGCCGCTGCCGGTGGCGGTGGAGGAACGACAGGAACAAGTAGCGTTAACGGTACAGTCACGATCGAGGGTCCCGCTCCAATGGCTGAAACTATTCGCATGAATTCCGACCCCGTCTGCGTCAAAGAAGCCACTATGACCGATACCGAGTACTACATAGTTGGCGACGAGAATGGGCTTGGCAACGTCTTCGTTTACGTCAAGGAAGGTATCTCCGGGACCTATCCAGCACCGAGTGAAACACTTATCCTTGACCAAGCAGGTTGTCGTTACGACCCTCATGTTTTTGGTTTACAAGTGGGTCAGACAGTGCAGATCGTCAATTCCGATCCAACACTACATAACATCCATGCGACACCGGTAGTAAATCCTGAATTCAACACGGGCCAACCGATCCAAGGGATGACCCTGGATAGAACTTTCGACCAACCAGAAGTAATGCTACCGTTCAAGTGTGACGTTCATGGCTGGATGAACGCCTATGTAGGCGTCTTACCGCACCCATTCTTTGACACGACCACTGGTGCCGGAACCTTTGACATCAGCAACCTTCCAGCAGGTGATTATGTTCTCGAGGCCTGGCACGAAATGCTCGGAACTCAAACACAAAACGTAACAGTTGCCGATGGGGAAACGGCTGAGGTGACGTTTACCTTTAGTGTCGGATAAGAATTTCACGAAAAGAACGCGGGAATCGAAAT
>CAYFJM010000397.1:0-1605 GCA_964343415.1 uncultured Vicinamibacteraceae bacterium
GTCCAGACTTCCCCTTGAGGTACGCGACGACGCTCGAATAATTTTTACCGCGCACAGTATTCCCAATTCGATGGCAGAGGAATGCCGATACGAACGAGACCTTCAAGAAACGGCTCGTAGCGTTGCCGATCAGCTACACACAGATAACTGGGAACTTGTCTATCAAAGCCGTAGTGGTCGTCCGGACGACCCCTGGCTGGGGCCGGACATCTGCGATTATCTTCGTGAGCAGAAAGACCACGGCCTGACCGCTGCCGTGATTGCACCTATTGGGTTCGTTGCGGACCACATTGAGGTTTTATACGACCTCGACACTGAGGCGGCAGATGTCTGCCGAACCCTTGGCGTGCCTATGTCACGAGCGGCAGCCGCAAATGATCACCCAGCATTCATTGACATGCTTGCCGAACTGACAAGGGGAATGTATCGGCGGGCCGAATACGGTCGATTATTACCGATTTCGACAGCAACGACCCCGTTACGAAGAGAAGGGCCACCCCCCGCGCGCTAAATGTCTACGATAGTCACCGCTGCACAACAACCTGATCCAATCGGACTAGCACTCTTCCGAATCAGCCCACGGCCTCTTGCGCACAATGTTTATCAAATGCGGCGGTCAAATCACGAGCAATCGTATCCGCTTCCTGATTCTCGATCTGATGTCGCTCCATCATGTAGAGCATCTTGCCATCCCGCATGAGAGCAATCGAAGGCGATGAAGGAGGGTAACCGACAAAGTAACTTCGTGCGCGTTCCGTCGCTTCAACATCTGCCCCAGCAAAAACTGTCGCAACCGTATCTGGCTTTTTCTCATGCTGCAAGGCTAACGCCACACCTGGCCTGGCCTTGCCAGCAGCACATCCGCACACTGAATTCACCACAATCATCACCGTCTCGCCCGGCGCTTTCACCGCCGCATCAACGTCTTCAGGTATTCGCAATTCCTTAACACCAAGCCGTGTCAATTCCTCACGCATTGGCGCAATAAAAAACTCTGGGTACACAACGTCTCCTTTCGTTACATCTTAAGCGTAGCACGGCACGCTGCGTCATTCGACAACAGTCGCCTATTCATCACTCGAAGGACGATTAAGACCGCTCCCCACTGTAGGACGCAAGTACCAACACTCAACGCTTGTAAAGGGTCCCACCATCCGTCCGGTTCATACACCGCAACCGATTGATACATCCACCAACCGAACATCGCTACAAATTGAATCGGCACAAGATAAGAAAGACACCTTTCATACCATCGGCCCACCTGCATGCCATCTGAATGGGCGTTCACTAACTCCGTGCGGAATTCCCTCATCCCGTATCGAATTGCCGTCAGCGCAATAAACGCACCGCTAATCATCAGTCCGAGACTCCAGACCCAATCTTGATTTTCAAAGAACGCCAAACTAAACGCAGACGGCAGTCCACACAGGCCTGACACCAAAACCACGATCCGTACCGCTTTCTGGCGCGGGACACCTCGGTCAATCAATGCGCGACTCGCTAACTCAACCATCGCGATCAGAGACGATAGCGCTGCGCTGAACAGCGCCACAAAGAATACGGGGAGTAGGTAGTCACCAGTCGGCATTTCATCAAAAAGTCTCG